>NZ_JBNNST010000022.1:0-54133 GCF_050278025.1 Peribacillus sp. NPDC097197
AGTAAATTATTATAGAAATAGAAAAACAGGTGGAGAAAAACAACTCGTTTTTCTCCACCTGTTTTATTTTAGGGACTTATTAGACAGCCCCTTTTGCATGTGGAGTATTCTTATAGTGCACGTGACCAATGTCGATGTTGGGCAATCGCCTCAATGAAACTAGCAGTGGATTTACCCTCTGCATCTGCAGTAATCGTGACAACTCCTGTAATAGGATCACCTGCTGGTATTCCTGCCTGGATCAGAATATCGGCTGCTTCTGTCCCTGCCCCAATCGCTTTGAAATGGTTATAAGCTTCGTCAACAAAATAGATGGCATCTTTTACAGCTTTCAATTGCTCAATGCTTTTCTTGCCACCCGCCACATAAACGGCATCATATAAAACCGAGTCTGCAGTCAGGAAGCTTTGACTCACCTCTAGTTGTTGCCCTTCTTCACTCGTAATCATTCCGCGATTCGTACTGATGATTTCAGCCATGATTCCAGCTGTTTTAAATGCGTCCATGACTTGGTCCATTTCAGAGCCCTTAAATCCATCGGCAGCCAATACAGCCACTTTACGCGTTGCAGGCGTAATGATCTTATTTTGCTCCTGGCTTAAAGCCGGTGAAGCCAATTCTACTTCCGATTCATTTTTATTGGTAGGAGGGTTTACACCGACTCCTTCCGCAATTTTTTCAGCCAATTTCAAGTCCACATTGCTGAACATCTCAACAATTTGTTGTTGGAGATCTTTACTTTTCACTTTACCCACTTCAAAATGGAAAGCTTCGATTATATGTTCTTTTTCCACGTCCGTCATACTATTCCAGAATAGTTTCGCTTGGCTGTAATGATCTTTAAAGCTTTCACTACGCTGACGCACTTTTCGGCCATCTACCTTCTCTTGGTAGTGAGCATATCCACCTTCCGCTTCCGATGCAGGTTCGGGAGAGTTATTGGCTAGCCCATTTTTATGGTAGCTGACTTGTCCTTGGTTGATCGTCATGCGATGCATACCATCACGTTGATTATTGTTAACCGGTGCTACTGAGCGGTTAATCGGAATCTCATGGAAATTCGGTCCACCCAAACGTGAAAGCTGGGTATCTGTATACGAGAATAGTCGTCCTTGAAGCAACGGATCATTGGAGAAATCAATGCCCGGTACGACATGCCCAGGGTGAAAAGCGATTTGTTCCGTCTCGGCGAAGAAATTATCCGTATTTTGGTTCAATACCATTTTCCCGATAATTTTCACTGGAATCTGTTCTTCCGGCCATAGTTTCGTAGGATCTAGGATGTCGAAGTCGAAGTTGAATTCATCTTCCTCCTTAATCATTTGCACACCAAATTCGAACTCGGGGTAATTTCCTGCTTCAATCGCTTCCCACAAGTCTTGACGGTGGAAATCAGAATTTTTCCCGGCAATCTTCTGAGCCTCGTCCCATACAAGGGATTTCACACCAAGAACAGGCTTCCAATGGAACTTGACGAAATGGGAGACGCCTTCTGCATTCACAAAACGGAAAGTATGGACACCGAATCCTTCCATCATGCGAAAGCTTCTAGGAATGGCTCTATCCGACAAATGCCACATTACCATGTGGGCTGTTTCTTCATTGTTCGCAACAAAATCCCAAAATGTATCATGGGCGCTTGCAGCTTGAGGTATTTCATTATGGGGTTCTGGTTTAACAGCATGGATCAAATCGGGGAATTTAATCGCATCCTGTATGAAAAATACCGGGATATTATTCCCAACCAGGTCATAGTTCCCCTCTTCGGTGTAAAACTTCGTTGAAAATCCACGGACATCCCGGACGGAATCTGCTGAGCCGCGTGAACCCGCTACAGTCGAGTAACGTACGAATACTGGTGTCTTAACAGAAGGGTCTTGTAGAAATTTTGCCTTTGTAAATTCCTTCATTGACTCATACACCTGGAAATAACCATGTGCGCCTGATCCACGTGCATGTACAATTCGCTCAGGAATACGCTCATGGTCAAAATGAGTCATTTTTTCACGGAAATGAAAGTCCTCCATCAACGTCGGACCACGGTCACCCGCCTTCAAAGAATGCTCATCTTCGGAAACCCGCAAACCTTGATTGGTTGTCATCTTTTTCCCGTTATCATCCACTCTATATTGTTCCAACTGTTGGTTCTTGCTTTGTTCATTATCTTTTTTCATCCTTGTCTTTCCCTCCAGTACCTTGTCGATAAAAGTCGATGTATAGTCCATTTCATGATGTATGTATGCTAAATAAGTATCTTATTCTTTAATACCACCCTAATTTCATCGATAAACAGGAATCACAAAAGTTATAGGACAAGAGTTCTTTAAAAGCTTAAGACAAATGACGACCTAGAGATGTATCCGCTACTCCTTCCATGTTTTTTTATAAAAAAATGGCTACGGAGATGCTGTTCTCCATAGCCATTACTCATGATAATCTTTTTGCTTCTTACACTTCGCCTTCCGCAAGCCAAGGGAAAAATCCATCTAGGAATTTCTCGGTCGCAGGCATGAAGTATGAGCCGTAATGATAGTCGGGGTCAAGTGTCATGATTACCCAAGTACCTTTTGTACTAACCTTGTCGATGTATAGGACAGCTCCGCCATCTTCCGTTGAAACCAGGATATCTGTCCCTGCCGGAGGCCAATACACCCCGTGTTGGTGCCATGTCGCATCGGCAAGTGTAAGATAGCGACTGAATAAATCATGATCGGGACGTTGCAACACTAAACCACTTTTGGCATCCTTATCAAGCCACCACCAAAAGTTCGTTTCTCTGAATTCCCAATTATGGCCTGGTAGCCATTCATTTAACTGTGGTCCAAAGGAAACGATGATCCCTCCCTCATCAGCAAAATCCATAATTTTCTTCATGGATTTCATGAGTAGGCCCATATGCAACTGGGAAGGAAGAAGGATTACATCAAATTCATCTATAGACGTTTTTTCTAAATCGGGAAGATAAATAAGTTTCTCAATGTATTTTCTGTATTTCGGTTCGGTATATGTCCGATTATGTTGCGAACTGCCTCCATCGATGACTGCAATTTTTCTCATCCCATTTCACCTCTCTCCTGAAGCGTTGAATACTCATCCCGTACCCATTGTATGAGTTGTGGACCAATGCGCTTTTTCGTTCCACTCGCATTCATCGCACCAAATAGGTCACTACCTGCATGAACCAAAATAGTGCCCTTTGTACTATTCCTGTCAATATACGTGATAGGTTCTCCGCCAGGTAAGGTCAACAGAACTTCCGCTCCTTCGGGAATTGGATGGTGCCCCCTTGCGAAAAATCCCGAAACTCCTTTATTATAAGTCATATCATCTTCCTCTACCCCGTCAAAGATTGGATGGCGATGATCGATTGAAACCTCATAATCCTTGTAACTATGAATGGTTTTAGGGATGAAGGAAGAACCTCCAGGTAACCAGTCCAAAAACAAATTCCCACTGAAAACGACAATCTTCTTATCATCCAAAAACTCACGAATGACTTCTTTATGTCTAAATAAGAATTTCTGATCGATTAACCCTTGAACGACCAAGCATTTATAAGGTTTTAAGTCTATATTGGGCAGTTCATATGTATCAACAAAGGTAAAGTCATCCTGATATTGCGGGTCATTCACCCTTGCCTTTCCAAAGTAACTTCCTGTGTCAAGCATCAGAAAGTCCGTTCTATTCTTATTCACTTTTTTTCCTCCTTCGTGTTGCTCTAACTCTAACAATGCTGTTGTGAGACTTTGTGTGAATAGATCCTTAAGGGGTACAAGATTGGGATGTTCCCCTGTACTTTACTGGAAAACCCTATCCGCCAAAGAAGGGACTAAAAGGACTTCCCTATAAGCATGATACGGACTATACAGTAATCGTACTTTAAATTTATCATCGTTGATAATCATTATCAATGGAAGTATTTTTTCCTTTTATAAAAAACCTCCAATTATAAAGGTTTCATGTCGATTATTATATTCTAGAATCGATTTATTTATTTTTTGAATAATAAAATTTGTGACTTTAGCAAGAAAGGATCTTAATTCTATAAAGCCATTTCCTTTGGAACCAAAGAAAAAGGATTTCTCCCCATGGAAGAAACCCTTTTTCTTTATTCCCGCTTTGCACACTCTTACAAGCCCTTGCTACTGTCTTTGCGATTCCATTTGAGCAGTTTTGGATCTTTAATTTTCATTTCCTTTTTATTCTCCCAATCCTCTTCCGTTCCGTCAGCCTCATACTCCTTAATTTCTTCAATAATCCATTTCTTCTTATCGGCATTATAAATCATGGAAAAGTCACGCACCGCTTTATAAGAAAGGTCATCCATTTTCTTTTTGTTTTTGAGTTTCATTTTGCTGTGATAGGACACTACAGCTACCGCTTCCGCTCTCCACTGATTATCAAAGTAACTGATATCCAAATCATCCAGATTAATGACGGCCCCTAAATATTGTGAATGTACTTCATCGACATAATTTTTGACCTGTTCAAAGTTTTCCGCAACAATGGAGGTATCATCTTTAATGTCATCTGAAACATTGGTAAGCTTCTTGGTATCAAAACTGCTGGTTTCAAATACGGCCCAGTCATGATTGAAAACATCGACAGCGGACATGACCGATTTTTGTACATCTTTATCATTTCTAGCCAAGGAATCAGGATCCACTACAAGCGTGACTTCCTTAGATCCACCCCAGACATCTATCTTATCCTTTTTCATGAAAGTACCCAGTTTGTTCTTTACTGTAGTGACCGTGTTATACGTCCCAGGCAAAAATGGACCATACGTGCCCTTCTTACTCTCTTTTACGGATTCCTTCAAGTCATCTACAGAAAGGGATAGTTGATCTTCATCATTTTGTCCCGTCACTTTAATGAATCCGGTTTTGACTCTCATTTTGTATTCCTTGAAAATGCCCCATTTTTTCCCCGACTCCACCAAGCTGACTTGCTGGTTGGTTGCCGAAAAATCCTTATCTTCTACTTGTTCATCCAATCCGTCCTTGATGGCATCAAAACTCGAGTCATTTTTGTTTAAGTACGTAGCAAATGCCTTAATGGATGCATTATTTACCACCGTTCCCTTTTTATCAGGATCGAGTAACTCCTTAAGTTGGTCCGTATCTTTCTTTTCAACTGCTTCTGTAAAGGATGCCACTACTTTTTTGGGTTTATTGTTTTGTTGAACGAAAAGCATGGTGACCAAGACCACGGCAATTAAGGCAACAGCGGAGACCCCACTTATAATCCAAGCTTTTTTCGACATATCTCACTGCTCCTTTAATATTTTGATCCTGCAGCAAAAATATTCGTTAATCTTTCTTGACCATCTTGTGATGAATTAACGTTCCACTTTCCATCCTCTTCTATCATATGAATCTTTAAATCTTCGCCTTCTTCTACTTCTTGGTTATTTATGATTTTATCGAATTTAGATATTAAATACTTTTTGGTACCTTTTTCATCGTATTTTTTCGTTTTTTCTCTATATTCATATTGGTATTCTGAAAGGTCTTCATATATGTTTCGCAATGAAACCGTTGAGAATTCAATTAGCACCACGGCTTTTCCATTTGCCTTGGCAGATGTGACCGTTTTAAACTCGGCCTTTTGTGACTGAGCCGATTTATAAGCAGCATAAAGTTTATCTACTTCTTCATCAGTCAATTTCCCCACAAAGTACCTTTTAATTTTCTCTTTGAATACCTTTTTCGCTTCTTCCTGTATAACCGCTTTATCAGCAGATACTAGTTTTTCATAATCACTATTGTCTTTATCCAGGTATATCGAATCAATATAAGCAGCTAACGCTTTCGCCGGGTCTTGAAGGGCATCAAAACTTTCAGCATAATCTGCCGTGTTCACCTTAATGATCACTTCTTCAATTTTCTTTTCATAGTCTTCTGAAGCCGCTTTTATCCCTATTTCATACTCTTTATCTTTTTCTACTTCAAAAAAGCCTGTGGTCGTTTTCGTTTTGCCGGCACCCAAATCGCCACTAGACTCAAACTCAATCCCTACGTTGGTGTTATATGCATCTGAAATGGCATTTGTCTCTTCATCGCCATCGTATAACTTAAATCCATCTCTTGTTGAGAGTCGAATGCCATCCTTTGATTTATTACTCAACTTAAATTTAACAGCCAGGACTCCTTTTTCTGTACCTTCTTCAGCCACACCATCATCTTTTCCAAGTAGCACAAAAGATGCATCCTCAATGGATACCTCTAAATCCTTATTCTTACTCTTGCTATCGCTCTTTTTTTCCGAAGATCCACTAGAACTGCTGCATGCAGATAACAACAGCATACAAATAAACAATAGCGAAATACCCCTTAACTTAGACACCATCAAAATTCCCCCCTATAAATAAGTAAAAGACCGCACACTTTCCAGCGAGATCTTTGGATAGGGAAAAAGAATACCGAGAACCATTAGTTAATGCAGATCAATGATTTAGACTAGTATGTATTGGATTCTTTTTCCACTTATCTTTATTTACCTCTAATCGACCTACCACAAACCCAAAAACAACCTATTTTATGAATATTTTGGTATAATTTTTATAGTTGAACAGGCATAAAGTATATAGGTCATATCCACTTCTTTACTTTCATGAGCCATTTTAACCATTCCCCTATTAAACCAGAAAGCCCGCTACGATTTTTTCCCATAAATTAAAACTGCACACAAAAAAAGATCATCCCTTAGGACGACCTTTATATCAATTGCTAACACTATGTAACTCACGGTAATAAGGTTCTTTGTATCTTCGCACATGTTTTTCGCGGGAAAACCAAGGATAGGATGTCCAGTGAAGTCTCCGGGTAGCTTCTGATGTGCCACTCCGTAAGAAAGGTGAATGTTTCCGTTGTTTCACTAGTATTAGAGCGAACCTGGCCTTACAAGAATCAGAAAAGATATATGTACGTCTTTTCCGGTTCTTCCTGCCATTTATCGTTTATTTGCCTCGGAAACCTTCAAAACCTTGCCTTTGACTTTCGTATTCTTCATCACTTTCAAGACCAGCGGACCTTTTCCATTCAATATCTCTACATAGGAAACATTATCCTGAATGGTTATAATGCCGATGTCCTCTGCATTTACTCCATCTATTTTTGCAATGGTACCCACGAAATCTACGGCCCTGATTTTCTTTTTCTTGCCGCCATTAAAATACAGCTTCATAATTTGTCTGTTAAGCTGTTCACTTTTACTTTTTTTAATTTTTGGCCGTGTCTTTAGCTTCGCTTCAAAATCATTCTTCATGTCCAAGATATATTCTTTTGATGGAGCCGGCATGGTAGGGATCGTA
This sequence comes from Peribacillus sp. NPDC097197, assembly GCF_050278025.1. Classification (NCBI taxonomy): domain Bacteria; kingdom Bacillati; phylum Bacillota; class Bacilli; order Caryophanales; family Bacillaceae; genus Peribacillus; species Peribacillus sp. NPDC097197. The sequence goes on from NZ_JBNNST010000022.1 coordinate 7,316, forward strand.
AATCCGATATAGCTTTGAATCTCGGTGAGGAACTTACCTTCGAATGGAGTCACAAATGTGATTGCCTTCCCCTGTTTACCCGCACGTCCTGTTCTACCTGTACGATGGACATAGCTTTCCTTTTCAAGTGGTAGGTCATAATTGATGACATGGGTGATATTATCAATATCAATTCCACGTGCCGCTACATCGGTCGCGACTAGATAGCGGAATTCACCTCTTCTGAACTCGTCCATCACTGCCAGGCGGTCCTCCTGAAGCATCCCTCCATGAATCATATCGCATGGATACTCTAATTCCACTAACTGCTCACATACTTGGTCGACCTTGTCTTTTGTGCGACAGAAAATGATGCAGCTATCTGGATTTTCGACAATCGTAACATCTCTAAGCAGGGTAAACTTTTCATCTTCCTTGACTTCAATAACAGCATGTTCGATTTTTTCAGTCGTTAAGCCGGTTGCCTTTATTTCAATATCCAAAGGTTCCTTCATATATTTATGGCACAGTTTTTTAATGCTATCTGGTAAAGTAGCGGAAAACAGCATCGTCACACGATCCTGCGGCAGTACTTTAATGATGGCTTCCACTTGCTCGATGAATCCCATATTTAACATTTCATCGGCTTCATCGATTACCAAATGGGTTAATCGGTCTAAAGCGAATGTACCTCTTTCAATATGATCAAGGACACGTCCAGGCGTACCCACAACCACGTGGCTCTTTTGCTTCAACTCCGCTTTTTGCTGGGCAAAGGGAGACTTCCCATATACCGCAGTTGCTTTAATCCGTTTAAATCGACCAATATTCGTAATGTCCTCCTTAATCTGTACGGCAAGCTCTCGCGTTGGTGTTAAAATGAGCGCCTGTGGCTTATTCTCCTGCCAATCGACCATATCACAGAGCGGTATGCCGAATGCAGCCGTTTTTCCGCTTCCCGTTTGCGACTTCACGACCAGGTCCCTTTTTTGCAAAGCAACAGGAATCACTTCACGTTGCACTTCCGTTGGATGCTGATAGCCTAGGCTTTCCAACGCCCGAACGATTTCATCACTTAATTTATAATCAATAAACTTAATTTCCGTCATATAACAGCCTCTTTTATTGTTTAGTATCTTGCTTTATTGTTTCCGTAATTGTTATTTCCTTATACTAAATTCTATTATACGCGATATGCATCAATAAACCTTATAATTCCTAAACCAATTCCTGCTTCAAAGACTTCCCTTCATGCCATCCGGGTATAATACTTTTTGAAAGACAAATAATAAGATGGTTCGATATATACTCAAAACAGCAAATCCAGTATAGAATTCACTATCAACAGTTATTGATTAATCAAAATGGATTATAAGCTTAATAATGTGCTAAAATATGTATGTAATGAATCAGTTAAATAACCTTAAAAGGAGAGATTAATGATGATAATCGTAGCAAATAAAATCAAAGTAAAAAAAGGAATGGGAGCAGTAATGGCACCAGGCTTTACGGCACCAGGCCCTCTAGATACGACAGAAGGCTTCGTTAAAGTTGAAGTATTGTTAACACAAAACTTAACGGACTACGACGAACTAAACGTGAATATGTACTGGGAAAACATGGACAGCTTTACTGCATGGAGAAACAGTGACGCGTTTAAAGCTGCACATAAACGTCCAGAACCTTCTTCAGATGAAGCTAAAAAAGAATCACCAATTATTGGTAGCGAAATTGTCACATATGAAATCGCTTCTGTAAAAGAAATCGCTAAATAATCAACTTCTCATTTAAATGAGGCTGTATCCTTACAGCCCCATTTTTCTTGTTTTTAGAAGCATGGCCGTTCATCTTTCAGCATAAAAAAACAGTATGTGTGTAAAAACATACTGTTTTTTCTATACATGGGGCCTTTCTCAGTTGGCCTCTGCTTTTTTGATTTGTTTACTTCTTAACTGACCACAGGCAGCATCTATATCCGTACCATGTTCCTGACGGATTTTACAATTCACGCCTCTCTTTTTCAGCGTATCATAAAATGCGAGCACTGACTCCTTCTCGCTTCTTTGATATTGACTGTGTTCATCTACAGGGTTATATGGAATCAAGTTTACATATAAACGATGTTTCTTGTCATCAAGCAATTCGGCAAGTTGTTCGGCTTCTTCTCGATGATCGTTGACGTCCCTCAATAGGATATACTCAATCGTAATTCTACGATTCGTTTTTTCCAAGTAATAATCCAATGACTTCATTAATTTTTCGATTGGAATGCCACGATTTATTTTCATGATTCTCGTTCTTAGTTCATTATTCGGGGCATGTAAAGAAATGGCCAAATTAACCTGTAATTGAGTATCGGTGAATTCATAGATTTTATTAGCCAGCCCACTCGTGGAAACAGTAATGCGTCTTGCTGCAATAGCCAACCCTTTATGGTCCATGATGACCTTCAAAAAGTCGATCATATTATCGAAATTATCAAAAGGCTCGCCAATCCCCATTACGACTACATGACTGACGATATCCCCTTGTCCCAACTGATCAAGATGGAGTTGAACATTCATGATCTGTTCCACTATTTCTCCAGCAGTTAAGTCACGGCTCTTCGCTAATAAACCGCTTGCGCAAAAACTACAGCCTATATTACAGCCTACTTGGGTCGTGACACAAACGGATATCCCATACTTATGGCGCATCATGACCGTTTCAATCAGGTTACCATCCAGTAATTTGAATAGAAACTTGATTGTCCCATCCGCCGACTCCTGTTTAACATGTTCAGTCAAAGTCTGGATGACAAAGTTTTCTTCCAGCAGTTGAATGCACTCTTTATTAACATCTGTCATTTCAGAGAAATCGGTAACGCGCGTCCGATAAAGCCATTCCCAGACTTGGGTTGCCCGGAATTTTTTATGGCCATGCTCCAAAAGCCAAGCTGTCAATTGTTCAAATGTTAATCCATAAATGGACTCTTTATTCATATGGTTACCCTCTTTTCATAACGTTAAGATTAAATTCTTTACCTAGCTAACGCTACCACCCATCATCGATTGGGTGATTATTTATGGTATGGCTCATTTCTATTTATCCGAAACGCCCGATAGATCTGTTCCAACAAAACTAACTTCATGAGTTGATGCGGAAAGGTCATTTTAGAAAAAGAAAGGGCGTAATCGCTTCTAGAAATCACATCGGCACTAAGCCCCAGTGAACCACCAATAATAAAGGCAAGTTTGCTTTTTCCATAAGTGGCAAGTTGGTCAATATGGGTCGCAAGTTGCTCAGAAGTGAGCTGCTTCCCATTGATTTCAAGCGTAATCACATAAGTATCCTGGCTGATTTTCGCCAAGATCCGTTCACCTTCTCTTTGCTTGACGATATCCATATCCGCTGCACTCAAGTTTTCTGGTGCCTTTTCATCAGGCACTTCTATAAAATCTATATTAGCATAGGCTCCTAGCCGTTTTGTATATTCGGCCATTCCTTGCTTTAAGTATTTTTCTTTGAGCTTGCCAACCGTAACGATCGTTATCTTCATATATATCCTCTGACTTTCCATATGTTTTTAGTTCAATTGTTGGAAGTACCTCCTATTATCATACCTTAGAGAGACCCATAAACAAAACAAGCAAATCCTTTCCAAATCCAAAAGTGAAGATTTAAGAGACTTACCTATAAAGAATATTGGACTATATTTGCTTCCTAAATAACAAAAAACCAGCCCTTCTAAAAGAAAGTGCCGGTGGTTTTTCATTATGACTTTTTCCAGTATTTTAGTCTTTCAAAATAGGTTACGAACAGGTTATCCACAAAACTTATCCACATATCCACAATTTCTATCCACATCTTGTATGGGAATATTAGTTCCCTACTAGATATATTGCCACGTTTCGACAATATTCACAGGTTGTTGATAACTTATTTTCTTCTGAAACCAGCGTTAATAACGGATACGTTTCACACTCATATACAACTTCATCAAGCGCCATATCAACGTGTTCCTGACAACAATATAGGTTCATTCCTCATTCTCCTTTTCATTTTTTATTGGCCAATCTATTGATGCCACTTATCCACAATTCGTTTAGTATTCATCATATTCGGCAAAATATCCACAAGTAATGGTATCAAACGATAATAAAAACACAAGCAAAAAAACAGGGAAAGCAAAACTCCCCTGCTTTATTGCTTTTAGATTTCTCCACTTGAAAGCTTAATTTCTGCGGTTTCCTTTTTCCCATCTCGGTAATAAGTGATTTTTACAGTGTCACCAATTTTCTTTTCATTGTACAGGTACTTCCTTAATTCAACGATATCATGAATTTTTTCATTATCCATACCAACAATTACATCAAATTCCTCTAGGCCTGCTTTTGCCGCTGGTGAGTTACTTTGAACGCCAGTCACAGCCACACCAGAGGTTACTTTGTTTGGCAATTTTAATGTATTTTGCTGATGGTACTGTGAAATTTCTTCCACTGATGCCAGGTTGACGCCTAAGTAGGCACGTTTCACTTCACCATATTTCTCAATATCACTGATAATAGGAATCGCTGAATCAATCGGGATGGATAGACCAATGCCTTCTACGGCATTTTCCGCAATCTTCATGGAATTGATCCCAATGACCTGACCGGACATGTTTACGAGGGCCCCGCCACTATTTCCTGGGTTAATCGCCGCATCGGTTTGGATAACTTCTGCATTCCAGTCTACCTGTCCGTCCTCATCGATATCCACTTCAATGGTACGCTCTACTCCTGAGATGATTCCTTGTGTAACGGATCCAGAGAATTGAAGTCCTAATGGGTTACCAATCGCTATGACTGGTTCACCTGGCTTTAATTTTTCGGTTGTGCCAAACTCTGCTACCGTCTTAACTTTATCCGCTTCCACTACCACGACAGCTAAATCCGTCCAAGGGTCACTTCCTTGTAGCTCGGCAGGTAGCTTGGTTCCATCACTTAACGTGACCTCTAACTCATTAGCATTCTCGATAACATGATTGTTCGTGACAATATAGGCTTTGCCACCATCCTTTTTATATACGACTCCAGATCCAGTACCCGCTTCGGCTGAACTGCTTTCGTTGCCTTTTCCGCCCCAGAAGGAAGTTTCCTGAATATTGGAGATGCCAACAACTGCATCGCTTGCCTTATCAACCGCACCCGTGACAGCACTTGTGACCTCTACGGAAACTTTCTGCTGAATTGGCTTGGCCTCTTCACCATCCGTTGAATTTTCCGTCTGGTTTGGGTTTGTTTCATCATTTAATACCCCACCGCCCGGGAATGCTAATAAAATCAGCAGAGCCCCAATGATGGCGCCTCCTAAGCCTGATAGAAAATAACCTGTACGGCTTCCTTTTTTCTGTTTATTTTGGTTCTCTTCGTTCTCCAAGACCGCTCCATCCTCTCTTTTTAGGAATGAATTATAGCAATTACTAGTGTTTGATATCCACCCTTAATTATACTCAATTAACAAGAAATATCTAAAAAAATGTATGCCATATTTAGCTTACTGCCTCTTTTTTTATCATCATTTTTCTATTCATTCAGTACTAACCAACCAATACCCTTTTTAATCCCCTTACTAACTAACCCATTAAAAATAAAAAAGGAATGAAGCAGGTTTCCCCACTCATTCCTTTACTCATTATAGTGTAACAAGCTCTGTTGGTCTTTTGGGATCCGTATCGTAGAGCGAAAACTGCTCGCCAACAATAATCCCTTTCGTTTTTAAGGTTTGCTCCACTGACATTCTTGCAAGGTCTTTCATATTATTATCCATACTTAAATGGGCCAAGTATATCCGTTTCGTCTTGTCCCCTGCCACTTCACTCATGGCAAGGGCAGCATCTTCATTGCATACATGTCCAACATCGCTTAAAATCCGGCGCTTGATGCTCCATGGATATCGACCCATCCGAAGCATGGACACATCATGGTTGCTCTCAAACACATAGGCATCAGCATTCGTGATGATGCCTTTCATCCGATCGCTGACATAACCTGTGTCGGTTATGACCACAAGTTTTTTTCCTCCCTGATGGAATACATAAAACATCGGCTCGGCAGCATCATGAGATACACCAAACGATTCAATATCAAGGCTTCCAAAGGTTTTGACTTGTTCCATTTCAAAGGCGAATTTCTGTTCAGGAGAAATCTCCCCGATGGAATGCTCCATTGCTTGCCATGTCTTTGTATTCGCATATATGGGGAGCTTATGTTTTCTAGCGACGACTCCCAGACCTTTAATGTGGTCGCTATGTTCATGCGTAACCAGGATTCCAGAAAGCTTGGACATATCTCGGCCGATATCCTGAAATAATCCTTCCAAGGCTTTCCCACTCAATCCCGCATCGACAAGGAAAGATTGGTCCTCCGTCTCCACGAACAAGGCATTTCCCGTACTCCCACTTGCGAGTACACTAAAATGCATAGTCATCTATACTCACTCCAGTATTTTTTCTTCTGTATTTAACTCAATCACTTCGCCATCGAACGCATTTACGAATAAATCCGTTTCATCGTTCACGACTACCCACCATGTCGGTACAAGAAGATGTGAGAACGATGTGGTTTGCAACGAATTATAAAACCCAAGCTTTACGTCCGTAACTTCGTCTTTTGATACGATATCACCATGACTATATAAGGCATAAACAGCATCCAGGTCGGAATACAGCTCCTTCGGTTTATTGAACTTTTCAATTCCCACTAAATATGTCTGCTCATAGGAGGTCACTTCGGCTTCCTTATTCAGATACAAAGTGACCTTTCCTTTACTGTTGTTAAAAAACATCTTATTGTCGGAAACCTGATAGCAAATGATGGTTTGATTATCCTTATCATAGCTCCAAAACCCATATTCACTTCCGTATAAAATGTGATCCTTCAGGAATATGGTAACATCCGCGGGATGAATTTCTTTGCCTAAACTGATGGGCGTTTTTAATGAACCGACCAGCTTATTCCCATCTATAATATTTACTTTCTGGTTGTTTAGATTCTTTAGTTCTTTCTTATCAAATGTTTTACTTTTTGCAATTAAGAATTGATCCTTTACCTTTTGCTTCGAGAGCGGAATGGTTTTGATCTCGTCTTCTTTTAGAACTTCCTCATAGGAAGACTCTGCAATGAATTCATATTGGTTATCATTGATTTTCTCAAGAAACTGATACAGTAAAAATATATTCAATATGAAAAATACCATTATGAATATGGATTTTGTATTATTCCAATCCATCGTTATCGCCTCCTGCATTTTCGTCAACAGGCGCAATCAACCACTTTTCACCGGAACGGTAATACCAAGTTGGTTCCAGTGTAACGAGAGTAACGAGTTTAGAGTCCAACGATTTGTTTAACTTATAACCTATTGAAATATCTTGCACACTATCGAGATCGATGTTCCCGTTCTCTTCCAGCTGGTTCAACACTTCATTTCCTGTAGGCAAGGTCACTACAGATCCTTCTGATGGCAAGACGGAAGCCAATGAGAAGTAGGGACGTTGATAACTATAAATATCTTCCTTCCCCCAAATCTGCTCGATTTCAGTCATTCCATATTCGTTGAAAGCTGGATAACCATCTATAAATAAACGGAATACCACACGCTGCTCATTTTCCGACATATAATCAAATCGGTAATTACTACCTTCCCACCCGGCATGATCATTGATGAAATCAATGCTTTTTTCCAACAGCTCACTAGAACTGCTGAACACTTTACTCTTTTGGGCAGGGTTTATATACGAGAGAATATAATTTTCATTGTTGACTGACAACAGTCTTGTTCCGTCCGAGTATTCCTCGCCTCGGGTTACCGTTTCTTGACGAACATATTTAGGATTACTGAATAAGGCATCTTTCAGATTCTTAACGTCCAGATAATCTATATAATATTGATATCGGTTGACTTCCACGGGCTTTTCCGGAACAAAAATCGTCCTTTTATCATGTAACGTATGAGCTGTATAGGTAGGATAACTTTTATTATAGAACTTCTCACTGAACTTTCTAAGGTCCTTAGTAGGGACCATTCCTTGATAGATTTGTTCATGATCATAAGAAACGAAATAAACGGCTGATTGGTCACCGCTGATATCCTTTTGCTTGATCACAATCCGGTCAAAGGTAAAACTCGACATGTCTTCGTCCTTTACATCCAGAACCGTTTTATATAAAGACATCGGTATGTCATCTGAAAAGTTGATTTCGATTGATCTATCCTCATGGACAAAATCATCGAAGTCCCTTTGAATCATCTTCAATGATACCTGCTTTATATCACTAAACGTCCATTGGGAAAACTCTTTCTCCATTCCTTCGATTTTTTTGGGATCGATTGTCTGGAAATGCTGGCCGTTACGATGAAAAAGAACACTGACAGGTTTTATGACATCACTGACAATTTGTTCATCACTCTTGATTTTAATCAAATCGGATTCATCGATTTTTTTATATTCAGGCTCGTACGTCCAAATACTCCATGTCAAGAAAACGCTTGTCCCAACTAAAATAATCAGTATGATACTTTTCGCACGTTCAAAATTCATGCCCAATCATCCTCTTCTTCCTGCTCGTAAGGAAGTGTAAAGAACACCGTAGTTCCTTTTCCATCCACACTTTCCGCCCAAATTTTGCCTCCATGGGCAACGACCATTTCCTTTGCAATCGCCAGCCCAAGTCCGGTCCCTCCAAGATTCCTTGCCCGAGCTTTATCCACTCGGTAAAATCGGTCAAAAATCTTATCGATCACTTTTTTAGGGATACCGACACCTTGATCGGTTACGCTAATTACGATAAAGTTTTCCTTTGGCCTGATACGGAATGTCACTTGACCTCCTTCAGGAGAATACTTCAAGGAATTCGAGATGATATTATAAAGAACCTGGGTGATCTTGTCTTCATCAATGTCGACAAAATACGCGTCCTTTGGTATGTCTCTTTTAAAAGTAATATCGTCATTTTTCGTCATTTCAAAACGATCGATAATATGGTCATAGAACTTATTCAGATTCACCCATCCGGTTTTAAGCCGGTAATCTTTACTGTCCATTTTTGAAAGCTGTAACAGGTCATTTACAAGCCTGATCATCCGCTCCGTTTCATTTTGTGTGACACTTAAAAAGGCAGGGGCAATCTCTTCATCTTTCCAGGCACCTTCAGCCAATGCCTCGAGATAGCTTCTCATCGTCGTGAGTGGCGTACGCAACTCATGGGATACATTAGCGACAAACTCTCTTCGCTCCCCCTCTATCTTTTCCTGCTCCGTAATATCGTGGAGCACTGTAATCAAACCATTAACGAAGCCCGTTTCCTTTTGGATGACGGAAAAGTTCCCTCTTAAAATAAACGGCTGACCCTTTTTGCTGTAATCAAGGATGATGGACTCCCTTTCTTCCAGTAAATCTTCGAATTTATATTCTTCCTCAAGTCCCAACAATTCGATGATTGGTTGGTTCATGACGGCTTCACGTGAGACATTCAAAAGCTGTGCGGCAGGTTCATTTATCAAATTCACCCGGCCACGCCTATCCGTCGATATAACGCCATCCGTCATGTTGGTGAGAACAGATGAAAGCTTCCGTCTCTCCCCTTCCGTACTCGATTGCGACTCTTGAAGTTTCTTAGTCAAGTTATTGAAGGTAACGGCTAGCTGCCCTATTTCGTCATCGCCATATACTTTTACCTTTCGTGAGAAATTCCCTTTGGCCATCACCAACGCCTGTTTTCTCATATCAGACATTGGCCGTGTGATGGTCCGCGCAAGCAGAATCCCCAAAATGGCTGTTATGGCCAGAGCAATGGCCGTGCCAGTCATGAAAATGGCGTTGATTTCATCCATTTGTTCGAAGACATTCTCCATCTCCGCAATGACATAGACCGCTCCTATCACCGTACCATTCGCTTCAATGGGTGTTGAAAGGACCCAAACACGCCTGCCAGTATTCGGATCTCTATATATTTCATGATCCTCGCCACCATAAGTCAATGTGTTCTTGATGATGGGCAGTGTCGTTTTCTTTCCTACAATCTCTTGGTTACTGCGATCGGACGTCCCAATCACCCGCCTGCTGCGGGTATCGATAACGCGCACTTCCGAAATATCATTCGTTGAGTTGTCGCGATCTTTCAATACCGTATTAATGGCTTCTTCGAGGGTAGGGTCTTCCTCCCCCCTCGATTTCTCCATTTCTTCCCCAATGCTATAGGTAAGCAGGTTAACATGGCCCTTGATCGACTTTGTGAAATTCCCGACGAGATTTTCTTCCAATTCCCCGACAAAATACACCCCAATTATTTGCATGGCTACGAAAATAAGCAACACATAAATCAGGACGAATTTAAAATGAATTGAACGAAAAAAACCAACCTTTTTCATAGATATTACTCCTGTTCAGGGTTACGCAGGTAATAACCGACCCCTCGTCTAGTTACGATCCAACCTGGGTGACTTGGGTTATCCTCAATCTTTTCACGGAGGCGTCTAACGGTTACATCGACAGTTCGGACATCGCCAAAGTAATCATATCCCCACACAGTTTGCAATAAGTGCTCCCTTGTCATGACCTGGCCAATATGTTTAGCTAAATAATGAAGCAGCTCGAATTCTCGGTGCGTTAACTCGATCGTCTCTCCACGCTTAGACACGACATATGCATCAGGATGGATGGTAAGATTGCCTATTGTAATTTCCTTTGGCTCATTTTCTTGATCTGGCACCGGAACGGCTTGTTGACGTCTTAAGTTTGCCTTTACCCGAGCAATTATTTCCCGGGTACTAAACGGCTTCGTCACATAATCGTCCGCACCAAGCTCTAATCCTAAGACTTTATCGATTTCCGAATCTTTTGCTGTTAACATGATGATTGGCGTTTCATATTTCTTTCTTACTTCTCTGCAAACTTCCATCCCATCACGCTGTGGAAGCATGATATCAAGTAAAATCAAATCAGGTTGAAGCTCTTCCACCATTTTTAGAGCTTCATTGCCATCATATGCACAGGAAACATCGTACCCTTCCTTTTTTAAATTGAATTGTAAAATATCTGCAATCGGCTTTTCATCGTCCACTACTAGAATTTTCTTATCCATCTACCTATCTCCTTTTAAAGCATAACTTTACTCTATAAAAAACATGTCCTTATCCGGGACGTTTATTCGTATTGTCCTGATGTTCATACTGACCTTCGTACTAGTAATGCAAATCCTCACACTATATATTCCCTAAAAAACGGTCAAAACACCTAAAACGAGCACATTGTACCTCTTCTACTTTATCATTTTACAGGCATTAAATCATCTTTTACCTATTATTCTCATCTATGAAGATAGCAGAAGAAGTCTTCGAAAAATGTCTCGAAGACTTCTATTGGCTTATATAATCTAACGGGTTTGCGAGAACACCATTTTTATAGATTTCAAAATGAAGGTGAACGCCAGTGGAGTTGCCTGTCGAGCCCATTCTACCAATAGGCATTCCTTTTTCAATCTTCTGTCCTGCTTCGATGTCTATTGATTCTAAGTGAGCATAATCCGTCTTGTACCCATTGTTATGGTTGATGGTCACCTTATTACCATAACCCCCGGCGTTACCGGCAAACTCAACAGTGCCATGATCAGCCGCCGTAATAGTTCTGGTGGTTGGCCTAGCAATATCTATTCCCTTATGAAGCTTGCCCCAACGATGTCCTTGTTTGCTTGAAATATAGCCCCCATCTGCAGGCCATGCAAAGGTTCCGCTCCCTTCTGAAGGAATGATTTTCGTGCCTTTTCTAGTTATCTCATTTTGTGTTGCCGCGGTAATTTCCTTTTTCACGATCGTTTCACTTAAGAGCTCACCGTTTGTTTCAGTGAGTTTATACGTGAATGCCTGAACGCCTTCCTGTCCTTCTTGCTCAACGACAGATTCTTCCTTCAATAGGTTCTTATCCTTTATTACTTTTCTCTCGAAAGGAATTTCAGTTTCTTTCAATACTTCTCTTTCTACCAGCACATTCACAAAGGGAGCTACCTCCGTCACACGGACCTTTTGCCCTTTATGAAGCCTCTTGCCCTCTTCTAGTTCTAAATTAAGCTGTAAAAGCTGTCCTAGGGACATATCATACTGATCGGCAATCGCCTCAAGTTCTTCATCTCCAGTTGCCTCATAGATGACTTTTTCCTTCTTTCCTTTTTCTATCAAGGAAATGGCATCCTTCACAGTCATGAGCTTATCCGGTTCCATAATCGTTTCCTTCCAGGAGATCGGCTTTGAGTATTCAATGGACAGTATCCTGCTTCCTTGCTCGTTTAGAGCCATGGGCTGATTTAAAACTCCAACTTCCTGACTCTCTTCATATTCGGCCAATTCACCCTCATCTATATATAATAGGTGAATCTCTTTTAGAACCTCCTGTGCATCCTCCTTGGAGGGAACGTAAGCAACTACTTGATTATCAATGATGATTTCATAAGCCTCCGCTTTTACAGCAAACTCTTCCTCGAGTACCTTTAAGGTTTCTTCATCATCTATTTCTGCATTAAATACATTCTCTTGCACATATGTCATCTGTGCTTCCTTATCGAATGTGTATTCGGGATAATCCGCCTCTGCTTCGACTATTTTAGCTAGTACCATTTTTTCTATTTCGGATTCATCACTCACGCTGCCAATGAACTCGTCATCAACATATACATGCTGAATGGAGGAGATTTTTTGAATTTCCGCAGCCGTAGCACGATTCCCTGCAAGCAATAAGATGATGGAAACCATCAACAGGAAACTTCCTTTGCCTTTTGAGCTGAACATTTATTGTCCCCCTTAACGGCCCGTGGGCCCCTTAAGAAACTAATCAAAAAATTAAGATAAATTACCTTGTTTTCAAAATTCATATACACATGATTAATTTCTTTTTTTCCACTCATAACTTTACCATAATGAAAAAAAAATCAAGAAATAGACTTCGTATTGTAATACAAATGTATAAATAGTGACAACAAGTGCCAAATCGTTCTTTTTGCAAAAGAGCAGCGAAGGTATGGTTTCCACGAGGAAAGTAGGTCCTGGTTGGGGTGACGAGTCGATGGTTACTAAGGGTGGCATTAACATTGTTACAATCTGATAACAAACACTTAACAGAAGTACCATCAAAGAGATTTCCTTTAAAGGGCTAAGACAGTTTACTTTTAAAGCAAACAAAAAAAGCGCCCTAGGGCACTTTACAAAAGAATGGCTCAGGACGGAATCGAACCGCCGACACAAGGATTTTCAGTCCTTTGCTCTACCGACTGAGCTACTGAGCCAAATATTCCATTTTTCATTATGAAAGAATCATGTAAAAAATAAAATGGCGGTCCCGACGGGAATCGAACCCGCGATCTCCTGCGTGACAGGCAGGCATGTTAACCGCTACACCACGGGACCATCAAACATATAATTAAGAAGAAAAGTGACCCATACGGGATTCGAACCCGTGTTACCGCCGTGAAAGGGCGGTGTCTTAACCGCTTGACCAATGGGCCGAGAATAATGGTGAGCCATGAAGGATTCGAACCTTCGACCCTCTGATTAAAAGTCAGATGCTCTACCAACTGAGCTAATGGCTCGTACTAATGAATGTAATCCGTATGTCTTGCAATGTCACTTAACGTTGTTCTACTGTGACGACGCTTTTTATATTATCATAGTATTTATGGTTTGTGCAATAGTATTTTAAAATAAATTTAAATTCATATATTTTTTTATATATCTACCATGATTCTACTCCCATTAAACAGGTCTTTTTTTACCAACTAAGTAAAAAAAGAAGCCGCACTTAGTCGACTTCTTTTATACCTCTTATGCTAAACGCCAAGGGCTTCTTACGATGTTTGTTTGATTGCGGTCAGGACCGACGGAGAATGTAGTCAACGGAATGCCTACTAATTGAGATACGCGCTCCACATAGTGACGGGCGTTAGCAGGTAATTCATCCAATGATTTGCATCCTGTGATGTCTTCTGACCAACCTGGTAGCTCTTCATAAACGGGCTTACATTCTCCGATTGCTTTCAAAGTAGCCGGCACTTCATGAATGATTTCACCTTTATAATCATAAGCTACACAAATTTTCACCGTTTCAAGTCCTGAAAGCACGTCAATGGAATTTAACGATAAATCAGTGATTCCACTTACACGACGGGCATGGCGAACGACTACGGCATCAAACCAACCGACACGACGTGGTCTACCCGTAGTTGTTCCGTACTCACGTCCAACTTCACGGATTTGATTGCCAATTTCGTCTTGTAGTTCTGTCGGGAAAGGACCATCGCCAACACGGCTTGTATAAGCTTTACACACACCGACAACATGGTTGATTTTCGTTGGTCCAACACCTGAACCAATTGTTACGCCACCTGCGACTGGATTCGAGGAAGTAACGAAAGGATATGTTCCTTGATCGATATCAAGCATGACTCCTTGAGCCCCTTCAAACAAGACGCGTTTCCCTTCATCAAGTGCATCATTCAATACAACGGAAGTATCACAAACATACTTTTGCACTTGTTGTCCGTACTCATAATATTCTTCAAGAATATCCTCGATTTTAAAACCTTCCGTTTCGTAAAAACGTTCAAACATGCGGTTTTTCTCCACAAGATTTTGATTCAGTTTTTCCTCGAAAATTTCACGGTCCAAAAGATCTGCCATACGGATACCATTACGAGCGGCTTTATCCATGTAAGCAGGGCCGATTCCTTTTTTCGTCGTTCCAATTTTATTTGCACCCTTGCGATCTTCTTCCACTTCATCCAATTTAATATGGTAAGGAAGGATGACATGAGCACGGTTCGAGATGCGAAGATTATCCGTGCTTACACCATGACTATGTAAATAAGCAAGCTCTTCTACAAGTGCTTTCGGATCGACTACCATTCCGTTCCCGATGACACAAATCTTATCACTATAAAAAATTCCAGAAGGAATTAAATGCAGTTTATATGTTACTCCGTTAAATTTAATCGTATGTCCTGCATTATTACCACCTTGGTAACGAGCTATGGCTTCTGCATTCTGGGATAAAAAGTCCGTTATCTTACCTTTACCTTCGTCTCCCCATTGTGTACCAACTACTACAACTGATGACATCTGAAAAAAGCACCTCCAAAGGTTCACGTAATACCGATTCTTAACCGGTTCTTATCAAACAAACCTATTTTATCAATAATCCCAAAGGGAAGTCAATATAAAATACGAACATTACATAAATTAATAATAAATTTGTTCGTTATTAAGTAACTTTCATACTTTACTTATACACTTTTTCATCCCCAAATAAGGAATCCGTGCAACTTTAGCAAGGATTCACTTTCTCCCCTGGCGGTTCTCCTTATTCTTTGCCCAAACTCCTTTAAACTTTCACCTTATTGTAAAAAAAGCCCACCAGAGATAGTGGGCTTTGTTCCAAATATAGAAAGTCAATTAGGCTCCTGGAGACATCGAATCATCATCGAATCGCCGTTCGAGGTTCACGAATTTATTGTACTCTTTGACGAATGCCAGTGAAACCGTGCCAACTGGGCCATTCCTTTGTTTTGCAATGATAATCTCAATGATATTTTTATTCTCGGACTCTTTATCATAATAATCATCACGGTACAGGAATGCTACGATGTCGGCATCCTGCTCTATACTTCCTGATTCCCTAATATCCGACATCATCGGACGTTTATCCTGCCGTTGTTCCACTCCACGGGATAATTGGGAAAGGGCAATGACAGGCACTTGAAGTTCACGGGCCAGGGCCTTCAGTGAACGGGAAATTTCCGATACTTCCTGCTGTCGGTTATCGCCTGAACGACCATCTCCTTGAATCAATTGTAGATAGTCGATCAATATCATCCCAAGACCATGTTCCTGCTTCAAACGACGGCTTTTAGAGCGGATTTCCCCAATACGGACTCCTGGGGTGTCATCAATATAGATACCGGCATTCGACAAACTTCCCATTGCCATAGTCAGCTTGCGCCAGTCTTCATCTGTTAAGGCACCAGTCCTTAAATTTTGAGCATTGATATTTCCTTCGGCACAAAGCATACGCATGACGAGCTGTTCGGAACCCATCTCCAAACTGAAAATCGCGACGTTTTCATCCGTTTTGGTTGCGACATTTTGGGCAATGTTCAAAGCGAAAGCCGTTTTACCAACAGAAGGACGGGCTCCAACAATGATGAGATCATTCCGCTGGAATCCCGCCGTCATTCTGTCCAGTTCAGCAAAACCCGTCGGGATTCCAGTTACATCCCCTTTGCGGTTGGTCAGGATCTCGATGTTATCATAGGTTCGAACCAAAACGTCCTTAATATTTTGAAATGAACCGGCGTTTTTACGCTGTGCCACTTCCATGATCGTCTTTTCCGCTTCCCCGAGCAGCTCCTCGACTTCATCCTCACGGCTATAGCCTTCCTGGGCGATGTTCGTTGCTGTCCTGATCAAACGACGGAGCAATGACTTTTCTTCCACGATTCGGGCATAATATTCGATATTGGCTGCAGTAGGGACCGAACCAGCCAGTTCGCTTAAATAAGACACTCCGCCCACTTCTTCAAGATTCTTCGTGGCGGAAAGTTCTTCCGTTACCGTAATCAAGTCAACGGCTTTACCTTCGTCATTCAACTTGATCATGACGTTAAAGATTTTTTGATGCGAACTTCTATAAAAATCCTCTGGAATCAACAATTCCGAAGTAACGGTCAGCGAAGATGGCTCCAAGAAGATGGCCCCTAGCACCGCTTGTTCCGCTTCTATATTTTGAGGGGGAATTCTATCCTGAAATTGCTCTATCATATCTTAAAACCTCCCAATCTAAGAGGATATATTTTCATTAATTAATTCGTAGATTTAGTTGAAAAAGAAAAAAAGTGACAGGACAACATAGCCCAATCACATTTTTTTCGTCTCTCTCTATTCTATCAATTTTTTTCAGATATGAAACCACTAAAATTAGTTAATTTCTTTCACTAGCACAGTTAAAGTCGCTGTAACCTCTGGATGTAGCTTCACAGGAACCTTCGTATGCCCCAATGAGCGAATTCCTTCGGCAAGCTCCATTTTACGTTTATCGATTTTAATACCATGCTTTTTCTGAAGTTCTGAAGCTATTTGCTTCGTCGTGATAGAACCGAATAAACGCCCGCCTTCACCGGCTTTAGCGGATAATTCGACAGTCAATTTTTCAATTTCCACCTGCAAGTCTTTTGCATGCTGAAGTTCTTCGGCAGCCAGGGAATCTTCTTTGTTTTTCTGAGCTTCCAATGTTTTTACATTGGAGTTATTCGCCTCGATTGCCAATCCTTGCTTAATCAGGAAGTTATGGGCATACCCATCCGCAACGTTTTTGACTTCCCCTTTTTTCCCTTTACCTTTAACGTCTTTTAAAAATATAACTTTCATTCTTTTCGTCCTCCTTCTAAATATTCATCAATTGCTGCTTTCAACTGGCTCTCCGCTTCTTCAATGGAGCAGACCATCTGTGTGGCGGCATTCGTTAAGTGACCTCCGCCATTCAATGTTTCCATGATAACCTGTACGTTGACATCACCTAGGGAACGGGCACTTATGCCAACTGTATCCTCAGACCGTTTAGCCACAACGAAGGAAGCGGTAACACCATCCATCATCAGAAGCGTATCAGCGGCCTGGGCGATCAGGACCTGATTATGGGTCTGTTCGGATTTTGCGGAAGCAATCGCAAGACCCTTTTTATAAAACGCAACTTCTTTAATTAAATTGGATCGCTTGATATACGTGTCCACATCTTCCCTAAGGAATTTCTGCACCAGTACCGTGTCCGCTCCGTGGGCCCTTAAATAAGAAGCTGCATCGAAGGTACGTGAACCGGTTCTTAAAGTGAAACTTTTCGTATCGACAATGATCCCAGCAAGTAGCGCCGTCGACTCCAGCATATCAATTTTACTGCGTTTTGGCTGATATTCAAGTAGCTCCGTCACCAGCTCAGCTGTCGAAGATGCATAGGGCTCCATATAGACAAGCAGGGAGTTTTTGATGAATTCCTCACCACGACGATGGTGATCAATGACGACCACCTTATCAATCCGATTCAATAATCTTTCTTCTATCACCATTGTAGGCTTGTGGGTATCGACGACGACGAGTAGCGTCTCGTCCGTGACCATCTCGAGTGCATCGTCAGGGCTTATAAATCGCCCATATAAATCCTCTTTATTTTTGATTTCTTCCATCAAACGCAAGACGCTACTATCTAGCTCGTTTGTATTGATTACTATATACCCTTCACGTTCATTCATCTGTGCCACTTTCAAAATGCCTATAGCAGAACCTATGGCATCCATATCGGGATTTTTATGGCCCATGACAACGACTTTATCGCTATCTAGGACGATATCCTTTAAGGCATGAGAAATGACGCGTGCACGCACCCTCGTACGCTTTTCCATAGGGTTGGTTTTACCGCCATAGAATTTCACTTTCCCGCTTGCCTGTTTAATCGCTACTTGGTCCCCACCGCGGCCCAGGGCCAAATCGAGGCTCGATTGAGCAAGCGTCCCCAGCTCTGGAAGGGAGGAAACAGCAGATCCCACTCCAATGCTAAGCGTCAAAGGGACATTCTGTTTAGCGGTCGTTTCCCTGATTTCATCCAGGATTGAAAATTTATCATTTTCCAGCTGCTGCAGGATATGTTCATTAAAGACCGCAATAAACCGTTCAGAAGAAACCCTCTTGAAAAATACCCCATTATCCCTTGCCCACTTATCCAGCAACGAGGTAACCAAGCTATTTATACTACTTTTACGTTGGTCTTCCATTCCCTGCGTCAAATCATCGTAATTATCCAGCAAAATAATCGCAATGGCCGTTCTCTCTTCTTCATATTGTTTTTCGATTTCCACTTGCTCCGTTACATCGAAAAAGTAAAGAAGGCGTTCCTCGCGTTTATGGACCACTTTGAACTTCCGGTCATAAAGCGTAATGGTCTCTGTTTCAATCTCCTGCTTAATGAGCGGGACAAGTGAATCCGCCATATCATAAAGAGACCTTCCTGCCAGTGAGTCTTCACTAAAGCATGAGGCGAGGAATGGATTGGTCCACTCAATATAAAAATCATCATTAAAGAGCATGATCCCGATCGGCATTTCCAATAAGGCTTCCTCTCCCACCTTTTTTAACCGGTAGGATAACGTCGTGATGTATTCTTCGGTCTTAATTTGTTTTCTTTTTTCCATTTTCAATATTAAATAAAACAAACCGGCTTGAATCAACAATCCAATTAGTGCAATAACCCAATTATAGTAAGCCAGTACGCCCAAAAATATCAATCCTGCAACGAGCAACCCGTATAGCAGGGCCTTAACCGAATAATCCTTTAAATAAGATGGCATATTTTCAGCTCCTAAAAGCATCTGTTTAACAGACTATTCCTTTTTCTTGATTGTCTCCCGAAAAGGGAATCCTAAATCTATTATACCTAAAAAACGGATGAGGATTGCGAATATCGGCAGCAACAATGAGGCAACCACTATCAAAACGGGTATAGCCTTAGCCCAGTCCTTGACATCGCTGAAATAAAATATGAGTGAGTAGCCTTGAATCATGATGAAAAATTGAAGAATGAAAAATAGGTTCGTTATGGCCATATATACAAAATCTTTGTTGTCCATATTCACAAAAAGAGCCAAAAGCATTGTAATTAAATAATACCATAAAAGGCTTTTTGGAAGGCGAAGATCTTGGAAACGAGGCCAATTCAGGGATTTATCACTGAACCTTTTAAGTATGGGGTGGGCCGCTAAGAATATCAATAATACCATGATGATAGATGTAATCACGAGCAAGCTCGGAATCAGCGTAGTCAAGGTACTTATCGAGTCGTGCATGCCTTGGATTATCTTTTCAGTTGGGGCCTGACCAAATGATTCCATGATTTTCGCAGAAGAATCAATGGATTCCTCCATTACCGTCATGGTTTCTTCTATGTAATTAACTCCAAATAACACTACTGTGGCAGCATAGGTCACTAATATCCCACCTAGGAACGTAAGGACAGCACTGATGAACATAGGGGTCATCGGTTTATCCCTTTTCAGGAAGGAACCAATCACAATGCCCGTCGCCCCCATTAGCAAGGTCATTGGCAAGGATAAGACGCTACCGATTAAAATGGTTAATAACGATCCAACAAACAAGAATCCAACTGACCACGAAAGCTTTTGCTTACTGGTCACCAGAATGAAAGGAATCGGCAAAAAGAAAAAAGTTATAAATCCCAACAAAGGAATATATATTGTAATGAGTAATAATATACAATATAACGCTAAAAGAGCACCGCCCTCAGCGATTTTTCTACCACTATTCAACCGAATCCCCCCTATCATAAAATCATGAAGTATCTTTCTCTACATATTGTATCCGTTAAGCCCAGGATATTTCAAACTTCCCATTCTTTTTTCCAGATAAATCACCTTTAAAAATAGGAGTTCTCTTCATTGTTAGTTAAATTTTTTTTGCAAAACAGGCCGATCACGAATTTTAAATACAATAACTAGCTAAAATGAAGCAAATCACGTAGAAACTGTAGAACGAAGATGAAGGAAGTTGGGGCTCGCATCGTTTTTTCAAATGAAAAAGGACCATTTGGGCAAATATACAAAAAAGCACATCAAGGATTTCTCCTCAATGCGCTCCGTTGTTATTATTCACCTGATACGTATGGAAGTAATGCCATAGTACGTGAGCGTTTAATAGCAATCGTTAATTTACGTTGATATTTAGCGCTAGTGCCAGTCACACGACGTGGTAAGATTTTACCGCGTTCTGAGACGAATTTTTTAAGAAGGTCTGTATCTTTGTAATCAATTTTAGTGATACCGTTTGATGTGAAATAACAAACCTTTTTACGCTTACCGCGTCCTTTACGTCCACCCATTGCCATAATAATTTCCCTCCCTGCTTTAGGATTTTCGTTTTAAACAGCTGTTTAAAACGGAAGATCGTCATCTGAAATGTCGATGGTTTTACCGTCATTTGCAAATGGATCATCGTCTACACGAGTGTAGTTGTTGTTACTCCGTTGATTCTGATTAGGATTTTGTCCATACGAATTTTGATCATTGCCGCCATTATTGTTGTTATAGCTTTTTTGACCGCCACCGTAAGAACCGCCATCATTTCTTTCACCCGCTGAACTGCTTCGTGGTTCAAGGAACTGAACACTCTCAGCCAGAATCTCCGTCACATACACGCGTTTGCCGTCTTGTCCTTCATAATTACGCGTTTGGACACGTCCATCCACGCCAGCTAAACTACCTTTTTTCAAGAAGTTAGCCACATTTTCTGCCGGTTTACGCCAAACTACACAATTAATGAAGTCCGCTTCACGTTCACCTTGTGCATTCGTAAAAGTACGATTCACTGCTAAAGTAAAGGTAGCCACTGCAACTCCATTAGGTGTATATCGTAATTCAGGATCTTTAGTTAAGCGTCCTACCAAAACTACGCGATTCATCATCAGAATCAACCCCTAGTTTTCAACCCTGCTTACAAGAAGCTAGATTAGAATTTATATTAAATATTGAATTAAACGTCTTCTCTAGTAGCCATATGACGGATAATGTCTTCACTGATTTTAGCAAGACGATCGAATTCTTGGATCGCAGCACTTTCAGCGTTAACTTTAAGAAGCATGTAGTAACCATCACGGAAATCATTGATTTCGTATGCAAGACGGCGTTTACCCCATTCTTTTGCTTCTACTTCCGCACCATTATCAGTAAGGATTGTGTTGAAACGTTCAACTAAAGCTTTTTTAGCTTCTTCCTCAATGTTTGGACGGATGATATACATAATTTCGTATTTTCTCATCACTGTCACCTCCTTTTGGTCTAAGCGGCCCATTTGGGCAAGGAGCAATTTTTTATAATTACTCACAAGAATAAATTATAGCATAGTTAAACTAGGTTTGCAACGAGTGTCGAATGTATCTTCCTATAGTATAAAGAGACTCCGCAGAATGAATCTGCGGAGTCCTTTTATATTATACGTTAAAGCGGAAGTGGACAACGTCTCCGTCGTTCACTATATATTCTTTACCTTCTAGTCGTACTTTTCCTGCTTCTTTTGCTGCACTATGGCTACCTGCTTCTAGCAAATCATCATAAGCGACGACTTCGGCACGAATGAAGCCACGTTCGAAGTCTGTATGGATGACACCCGCACATTGAGGAGCCTTCATACCTTTACGGAACGTCCAGGCACGCACTTCCTGCACTCCAGCCGTAAAGTAAGTGGCCAGCCCTAATAGATTGTATGAAGCACGGATCAATTTATCAAGACCTGACTCTTCGATGCCTAGCTCAGATAAGAACATTTCCTTTTCTTCACCTTCAAGCTCGGCTATTTCCTCTTCGATTTTGGCGCAAATTACGATAACTTCTGCATTTTCCGTCGCGGCGTATTCCCGGACTTGTTGCACGAACTCATTATCAGTCGCATTTGCCACTTCATCCTCACTTACATTTGCCACGTAAAGCATTGGTTTCGCTGTTAGGAGGTGCATGCCTTTCACGATTTTCAACTGTTCCTCAGTGAATTCGACTGAGCGGGCAGGCTTTTCAGCTTCTAAAGCTTCTTTCAATGCAACAAGAATCTCATGTTCGGCCACGGCACCCTTATCTTTTTGTTTAGCCATCTTTCCAACACGATCGATGCGCTTGTCCACAGATTCAAGGTCAGCAAGAATCAATTCAAGATTGATGACTTCGATATCATCAATCGGATTTACTTTTCCTGAAACGTGAGTGATGTTATCATCAGCGAAGCAACGAACAACCTGACAAATCGCATCTACTTGGCGGATATGGGATAGGAATTTATTGCCTAGACCTTCCCCTTTACTCGCTCCCTTTACAATCCCAGCAATATCTGTAAACTCAAATGCTGTTGGCACGGTTTTTTTCGGTTGGACCAGTTCAGTCAATTTTTGCAGACGATAATCGGGTACTTCTACAATTCCGACGTTTGGGTCGATTGTACAGAAAGGGTAATTCGCCGATTCCGCACCTGCCTGAGTAATTGCATTAAACAAAGTGGATTTACCTACGTTAGGCAAACCGACTATACCAGCTGTTAAAGCCATTTATATTTCACTCCTTCAAGATAATTCGTTCATAGTGTTACTAGATAAATCATTACTAAAGATACACCCAATACCTAAACCTTTCCCAATTATAGATTTCACTTCCTGAAAAGACAAGTAAATCATTGAGAGACAGAAATGCCATCTATACATGGAAAAAGCATGATCACTCCTCATGCTTTAGTAAAACTTTTTTCATTTTCTTGGAAAACTCACGCCGGGGCAACATTACGCTGTGTCCACAACCTTCACATTTAATCCGGATATCCATGCCCAATCGGATGATTTTCCACTTATTGATTCCACATGGGTGTGGCTTTTTCATTTCGACAACATCATTCAATGCAAATTCTTTTTCTTCCATAAACATGTGGCCCCCCAGCTTTTATGACTCACTGCCTTTGTAAGTAGATTGGATTCCACTTTCTTCAAGGGCAGTACTGATTTCTTTCCTCAATATCCTACTCATTTCAGAATGGCGCATTGGCTTTGTTTCAGCCGTCACACGCAATACGATTTCTTCTGGAGTAATTGTCTCGATTCCCAGTAACTCAGGGTTTCTGACTAAATCATCATATTTTTTCGCTAAACCACCTAAGTGTCGGATTAATACCTTTTCAGCAAGTTCAACGGATCCGTCATGAGGGATGGTCACATCCACCACAGCCTTACTGTTCAATATGGAGTAGTTTGTTACTTGCGTGATGCTCCCATTCGGTATGAGATGCAATTCCCCTTTACTACTCTTAATCTTGGTTGTGCGTAGCCCAATTTCAAGGACTTCACCCTCAAAAGTATTGATTTTAATATAATCACCGACAGAGAAATGATCCTCGAAAATGACGAAGAATCCTGTAATAATATCCTTGACCAAACTTTGGGCTCCAAACCCTACTGCGAGTCCAATAATTCCAGCCCCAGCAAGTAAAGCCTTCACATCGAGTCCGCAAATTTCAAGGATCATAATCAAGGATATGAAATTCACAACATATGTAATGACGTTCTCGAGTAACTTAATGAGCGTCGTTTCTCTCCGCTCCGAGACACGGAGGGGGGTTCTGGTTCGGACCAGAAAAAATTTATTTAGTACCGTCTTTCCTATTCTTATAATAATACGCGATAAGAGGAGAACAAGGAAGATTTTAATAATCCCCTCACCTAACATCAGCCATACTTTTTCATCCAAAATTTCTTCTGTAATTTTACTATATGTAGCGTTTTCCATGCTTTCCTCCTACTCTATCTTTTGCAAATTACTAAAGGGCCCACCGTTTTTCCTGTTGAACTTATTCTTTCTACCCTACGGCCGAGGATGTAATCCAGTATAGGAGAAGTTTTGTTTGTAATATCATTAAATTAAAGGTTTCTGTATAAAAATAACATGGGTATATAGTAAAGAAATTAGAAATTTTTTTCCATTTCAAAACATGATCTTTTTACTATAAATCGCTATGCAACTAGCAACGAGGTAGAGGAAAGGACAGATTCACATTTGCCCTTCAGCCAATTAGCTGTTCTTAATAATTAATTCCCCCCTCAATTTAACCTATATCCCGTATATTTTTTCCTTTTCAACCGTATACTGTTAACACAAAACAAAGTAAAGGAGTGGAGCCGATGAATCTTAATTCTAATCTATTTAATAACAAAACTAGATTAAGTCGTATCCTGCATGAAGATGCGGACGCAACCAATCAAATTTCCCAGGAATTACTCAATCTCTTGCCTTCAGGAAAGCTTCAGCCTATCGTTTTTGTCTGCATTGGCACAGATCGTTCTACTGGTGATTCCCTCGGTCCACTTGTCGGTACCCTACTTCAAGAAAAATCCGAACTAGGTGCTTCTTCATTCCATGTATATGGGACACTCGATAACCCTATACATGCGATGAACCTGCAGGAAAAGTTAGATGAAATCAAAAAAGTCCATGTGAATGCATTTATCGTTGGCATAGATGCCTGCTTAGGTAAACTAAAGAGCGTGGGGATTGTCCAACTCGGTAAAGGACCAGTGAAACCTGGTGCTGGTGTCAATAAAGACCTACCAGCCGTTGGGCATGCCCATATTACAGGCATCGTGAATGTCAGTGGGTTCATGGAATTCATGGTCCTACAGAACACACGGCTTAACCTGGTTTTAAAAATGGCCAAAACTATAGCCGAGGGCATTCATGAAGCACAACGACATTATCCTGCCAAGCCATCCATCACCCCATTTACCTGGTCATTCAAAAAGGAAAAAACACTTTAATAATGATACTTATAAAAAATAAAGGAAGGGACATCCCTTCCTTTATTTTTTATGCATACATAGTGGGACAAGAAACATTAGAGTCCATGGTTCCTATGAGGAGATGTTTTCTTGGTCGATTAAGTCTAGTATTCTATCTAAGTCTTCTTTTGAAAAGAATTCTATTTCTATCTTCCCTTTTTTCTTGCTTTGTTTTATGGTCACGCTGGTCCCAAGTTTCTCCCGTAGTATGGACTCTCTTTGTTTGATGAATATATCTTTTTTTGGTTGTTTGGCATTCTTCGTTTCACGTGAAACAGTATCATTCAACTGATGGATATAATTCTCCAGCTGCCGAACGTTCATCGTTTCTTTGAGGATTTTATCTATGACAGACTTAAGCAGCTCTTTTTTCTTTAATCCTAGCAATGCACGCCCATGCCCCATGGAGATCGTGCCCTCTGATATATAGTTCCTGATCTCTTCAGGCAAAGAGAGCAAGCGGACATAGTTAGCTATGTGAGGCCGGCTTTTTCCAAGACGGTGTGCTAATTGCTCTTGAGTGAAATTTAACTTTTCGAGCAACGTTTGATAAGCTGCCGCTTCCTCAATCGGATTCAAATCTTCCCTCTGTAGGTTTTCCAATATCGCCAGTTCCATCATCTGCTGTTCATTTAACTCCCTGACAACGACAGGAACCGTTTTTAAACCGGCTTCCTTAGCCGCACGGCATCGTCTTTCTCCAGCTACAATTTCAAATCCTCTAATACTTTTCCGGGCAATAATCGGTTGAAGGATCCCATGCTCCAAAATTGACTGCTTAAGTTCTTCAATCGCTTCGGGGCGGAAGTTTTTTCGCGGCTGATGGGGATTGGGCCTTAATTCCCTCAATTTTATTTCCTGAACAGTTTCATCCTTGCTGACTTCCACATTAGGAAAGAGTGCGTCGAGTCCCTTTCCAAGTCCTTTAGCCATTTGAGACCACTTCCTTTGCCAATTGTAGATAGACCTCCGCACCGCGTGATTTCGGATCGTAAATGATAATCGGTTCCCCATGACTCGGTGCTTCACTCAGACGAACATTTCGGGGAATGATAGTTTGATATACCTTATCCTGAAAGTATTTTTTCACTTCCTCAATCACTTGAAGACCTAGATTCGTTCTGGCGTCCAACATCGTCAGCAAAACACCTTCGATCTTTAAATCATGATTTAAATGCTTCTGCACGAGACGGACCGTATTCAACAGCTGGCTCAATCCCTCCAATGCGTAATATTCACATTGTACGGGAATCAAAACGGCATCGGCTGCCGTCAAGGCATTCAGTGTGAGCAAGCCCAGTGAAGGTGGACAATCGATGACGATATAATCGAACTGACTTTGCACCTCTTCTAATGCACGCTTCAATCGAATTTCCCTGGAGATGGTAGGTACCAACTCAATTTCCGCACCCGCTAATTGGATTGTGGCAGGTATGGCATATAAGTTTTCAACCTTTGTTTCCAAGATTACGGTACTGGCTTCGACATCATCTACCAATACATCATAAATACACTGTTCCACATCTGCTTTATCAATACCAGTGCCGCTAGTCGCATTACCCTGAGGGTCTATATCGACCAACAAGACTTTCTTTCCTATATATGCAAGGCAAGCACTGAGGCTGACCGAAGTTGTCGTTTTTCCAACACCGCCCTTTTGATTGGCAATGGCAAGAATCTTCCCCACGAATTCACCTGCTTTCAACAATCTCATCTATCTTAAACGTACTATATTTCTTCTATTTTATCATGAATAATGATGAAGGAACTCGAATTCTTAAATTCGACGAAAAATTCGGTATTCTTTTAAATTAGTCAAAAAATGCAGTTTTTGGAGATAAATATTTCGTTTTTTTCACTGCGAATCACAAGAAAAAAGCTTGGTAATCGATGACTACCAAGCGGGGGATGATACCAGATTAAGACTTTTTCTTTGGGATTTTTATCGTAAACTGATAATATTCCTCGAATTCCTCTTCTTCTGCATCAAGGTTTATGCCATTATCCGTTACCATGGTCAGCGATTGGCGAATCGTGTTAACCGCAATCCTCATGTCCCTACTAAATGCCTTGCGTTTCGGCTTTGGCTTTGAATGATCCTTTGTACCAGTAAGAAGCTTGACAACCAGCTCTTCCGTCTGCTTGACGTTTAAACCTCTTTCAATGACTTCTTGAAGCAGCTTGACTTGATTTTCCGGGTTTTTCAACGGAATCAGCGAACGGGCATGACGTTCCGTAATCTGTTTTTGAAGCAGTGCTTCTTGGACTTCCTGTGGCAATTTTAACAACCGAAGTTTATTGGCAACCGTCGATTGGCCAATTCCCAATCTTTGAGCGAGTGCTTCCTGCGTTAAGTTATGGAGCTCAATTAATTTCCCATATGCTAACGCTTCTTCAATCGGTGTCAATTCTTCACGCTGAAGATTCTCTATCAACGCTACTGAAGCCGTTTCTGTATCCGTGAAATCTTTAATTATGGCTGGTGCCAACTCCCAACCAAGCTTTTGCATAGCACGAAAACGACGCTCACCTGCAATGATTTCATACTTCCCTTGACCATATGCCCTAACTACAATCGGTTGAATGATACCATGTGTATGAATCGTCTGAGCTAGTTCCGAGATTTTATCGTCGTTAAATACAGTCCTTGGTTGAAATCGATTTGGCACAATATCAGAAATGGAAATTTTCCTTATTTCTTCATTATTATTGCTTGGTGCCTCCATCTCAAGTTGCTGTTCTTCTTTTTCGCCAAACCTTAAGAAACGCGAAAAAGGATGCTTCATCTTCCTACACCACCTTTTAAAACTCCCAAATAACATATTCTCTATGGAAAGAACAAGTCCTCCATACATTTCCCGACATGAAAATACATATCGACCATTGCTGTATAACCATGTCGACTGGCGTCACCAATGCATTTCCATAGCCTAAATGTCTTGCTATTATTAATAGTAGACGCCTGTCTAAGATTATTTCCCCGCCGATTTAAGAGTCCCCAACTTTTTCCCACCAAACTGGTTCACTGGGACAGCTTACATTAAATAAAATGGAAATTATATTATTTATAGTAAAGGAAAGGATCGTAAAGTGCTAGTCGTGTATGAATCGTGATAAACAGACTATTCACGTACCGGTCATTCTATAGGTTGTTTATTCGGTGTACCTGGTTTTCTTGGATATTTTTTTGGAGTCTTCTTCACTTTTTTCACCGTAATGATATTTCGCTCACTATTCTCTTCTGGCAATATGAACGGGTGTATTTCCTCAATTTTCCCACCTAATGTGAAGATTGCCTTTTTTCCTGTATCCATCTCATCATGGGCACTGGCCGCTTTCATCGCAATGAATGTCCCATCCGTTTTAACAAGGGGTAAACATAGCTCGCTCAAAACAGACATTCTTGCCACCGCTCTTGCCATAACAACATCATAGGTTTCACGATGTTCCGGTTTCTGAGCAAATGTTTCGGCACGGTCATGATAAAACGATACGCCTGACAATTGTAAAGAGTCAGCAAGATGGTTTAAAAAAGAGATGCGCTTATTCAAAGAATCAACGATTGATACATGAATATCCGGGAAACAGATCTTCAAAGGGATACTCGGGAAACCAGCTCCGGCACCCACATCGCAAATACGATGAGGCTTGTTGAAATCGAAGTAAAAAGCTGCGCTGATCGAATCATAAAAATGCTTTAAATAGACTTCTTCTTTATCGGTTATGGCCGTTAGGTTCATCTTTTCGTTCCATTCCACCAATAAATGATAGTACATATCAAATTGCTCAAGCTGGCGTGGAGAAAGTTCAATGCCTTTCTCCTGCAGCGCTTGTTGGAATTGCTCAATATTCATGATTACTTCAATCCTTTTCGGGTATTTCCGTTTACTTAGAAATTTTAGCGATCTTTCCTTGTTCTAAATAAACTAGCAAAATAGAGACATCAGCAGGGTTCACACCTGAAATCCGTGAAGCTTGGGCAACGGATAGAGGGTGTACCTGTTTTAATTTTTGGCGAGCTTCCGTAGCCAATCCATTGATTGCATCGTAATCGATGTTTTCTGGGATTTTTTTATTCTCCATTTTCTTGAGGCGGTCAACCTGCTGTAAGGATTTTTCAATATATCCTTCATACTTGACCTGGATTTCGACTTGTTCCTTCACTTCATCACTTAGGTCGACATCACTTGGAGCAAGCTTTTGAATGTGGGAATAATCCATTTCTGTCCGCTTCAATAAATCCGAAGCGCGAATCCCATCTTTTAGTTCGCTCCCACCACTTGCGATGATAATCTCCTGCACCTCTTGAGTAGGTTTAATGAAGGTGGATTTCAACCGTTCTCGTTCTGTCTCCACGGCCTCTCTCTTTATAAGGAAACGATTATATCGCTCTTCTTTGATCATTCCAATTTTAAAACCGATTTCGGTCAGGCGTAAGTCTGCATTATCATGACGTAACAGTAAGCGGTATTCTGCACGAGAAGTCAGCAGGCGATAAGGCTCATTCGTACCTTTTGTCACAAGATCATCGATTAAAACGCCAATATATGCATCTGACCGGCTTAGAATCAGTTCTTCTTTTCCCAATGCTTTCAAGCCCGCATTAATACCAGCCATTAATCCTTGGCCCGCCGCTTCTTCATAACCTGATGTCCCATTGATTTGACCTGCTGTATACAGGTTTTTCACTTTTTTCGTTTCCAATGTTGGCCAAAGTTGTGTCGGCACGATAGCATCATATTCAATCGCATATCCTGCACGCATCATCTCAGCCTTTTCAAGACCTGGTATGGTCTGAAGGATCCTAATTTGGACATCCTCGGGAAGGCTCGTAGACAATCCTTGTACATATACTTCTTTGGTATTGCGTCCTTCCGGTTCCAAGAATATCTGATGGCGTGGCTTGTCATTAAAGCGTACAACTTTGTCTTCTATCGATGGACAGTAACGAGGGCCAGTCCCTTTAATCATCCCAGAATACATTGGGGAACGGTGTAGATTCGCATCAATGAGCTGGTGAGTTCCTTCATTTGTATACGTTAACCAACATGGCAATTGGTCGGTGATGTATTTTGTCGTTTCAAAGGAAAAAGCACGTGGAACTTCATCACCCGGCTGTATTTCCGTTTTACTGTAATCAATAGAAGAACTATTGACGCGCGGAGGCGTTCCCGTTTTGAACCGGACCAAATCAAAGCCCAACTCTTCCAAATGCTCGGAAAGCCTGATGGATGGTTGCTGATTATTAGGACCACTTGAATATTTTAGTTCCCCTAAAATGATTTCGCCCCGTAAATAGGTCCCAGTCGTAATAACGACAGTTTTCGCACGGTAAATGGCACCCGTTTTTGTGATGACACCTTTACAAACGCCATCTTCAACAATCAATTCCTCAACCATTCCTTGAATTAACGTTAAATTCGGCTCATCTTCTATCGTCTTTTTCATTTCTTGCTGATAAAGAAACTTATCTGCTTGTGCACGTAAAGCACGAACGGCCGGACCTTTCGCTGTATTTAACATTCTCATCTGAATGTGCGTTTTATCGATATTTTTACCCATTTCGCCGCCTAAGGCATCAATTTCCCGGACCACAATCCCTTTTGCCGGTCCTCCAACAGAAGGGTTGCATGGCATAAAGGCAACCATATCTAAGTTGATGGTGATCATCAATGTTTTGGCACCGACTCTAGCAGATGCAAGACCCGCTTCACTACCTGCATGGCCTGCCCCAACTACGATGGCATCATAGTTTCCTGCTTCATATTGCATATCATTTTCCTCCCTCTACTCTTACTTTCCTAGACAAAATTGTGAAAACAATTGATTGATTAAATTATCCTGGACACTTTCACCAATAACTTCCCCGAGTAATTCCCATGCCTTTGTGAAATCGATCTGAACTAAGTCAATCGGCGTTCCCATCTCGATTGCTTCCATGGAATCCTCGATCGATTGCAAGGCCTGTCCGAGCAGCGCAATATGACGGGCGTTGGAAACATAGGTAATGTCCCCCGCTTCCAAAGAGCCCTCGAAGAATAAAGAAGCAATCGCTTCTTCCAATTCATCGACACCTTCATCTTCCAGTAAAGATGTAGTGACTATTTTGTGTGCGGCTGCCTTTTCCTTAACCTGCTCCATATTGATTTTCTGTGGCAGGTCCGTTTTATTGATAATGACGATGACATCCATTCCTTCGACTGCTTGGAACAGTTTTTCATCTTCCGGCGTAAAGTCATCGGAGTAATTTAAAACGAGTAAAATCAGGTCCGCATCTTTTAATACCGCCCGGGAGCGTTCCACACCAATCCGCTCAACGATATCTTCCGTTTCACGAATACCAGCTGTGTCGACAAGTTTTAGCGGCACCCCACGCACATTGACATACTCCTCAATAACGTCTCGAGTTGTCCCTGGGACATCGGTAACGATTGCCTTATTTTCATGCACTAAGCTGTTTAGCAAAGACGATTTTCCGACATTCGGACGCCCGATGATAACCGTCGCCAAGCCATCCCGCAAAATTTTTCCTTGCTGGGCCGTCCTGAGAAGTTTTTCAATCTCTGCCTTGACATAACTGCCCTTTTCCAAAAACAATCGATGTGTCATTTCTTCAACATCATCATATTCTGGGTAATCTATATTCACCTCGACCTGTGCGAGAGTCTGTAATATTTCGTGTCGCAGCTTTTGAATTAATTTCGAAAGCCGCCCTTCCATTTGACCCAACGCAACATTCATCGCTTTATCCGTTTTAGCTCGGATTAAATCCATGACGGCTTCTGCTTGAGAGAGATCGATTCTCCCATTCAAAAAAGCTCGTTTCGTGAATTCACCAGGCTCTGCCAAGCGTGCTCTCTGTGAGAGGATAAGCTGTAAAACCCGATTAACCGAAACGATTCCACCATGACAATTTATTTCAACGACATCTTCTCTCGTAAACGTTTTAGGACCTTTCATGACAGAAACCATAACCTCTTCTATGACTTCTCCAGTTTTAGGTACAACCAAGTGCCCGTAATGAATGGTATGTGAATCCACTTTCCGTAAACTTTTACCGCTTGGTCCTTTAAATATTCTATCGGCTATTTCTATGGCCTCATCACCGCTGATTCTTACGATGGCAATTGCCCCTTCCCCTAAAGGAGTTGAAATGGCGGTGATTGTATCGAATTCCATGCTTTCACCTCTTGTATATTAATGTTTCTCTAATTTATTTGATAAACAAAAATCTTGAATCCCTAAATTACAACAATAACACAGTATAATCATGAAAAAAAGTAGATACTCCTTCCTTTCAAGAGTTATCCACATGCCTTAAACCTTATATTTCTGTACCCTTCATTTTAACTTATCCACATGTGAATAACAAATAAAGCCTGACTTTCTTTCCATGTCCCTTTTTTAAGAGTCAGCCTTAGAAATTGAAGGGGAGGAATGAAAGGATAATATGTGATCAGGATTTAGTTAAAGGAGCATTTGATAATGTCGACATTCCTTTCGGTTCGCCTCTATATAAAGCAAAAAAAAAACCTCCGCTTAATTAGCAGAAGGTTTATTTAACCGGAGTGATGACCAAATGGCGATATGGTTCTGTACCATTGGAAGTCGTCTTGATTTTCGGATAATGAAGCAGAGCCTTATGTATTACCTTCCGTTCATATGACGGCATCGGCTCCAATGCAACAGTTTTACCAGTTTTCAGGGATTTATTGGCCATTCTTTCAGCTAATTGGATTAAAGTATCCGTTCGACGGTTGCGATAATCCTCTGCATCTACAATCACATTCAAAAACTGCTTCGAATAGCGACTGGCTACCAATTGTGTTAAATACTGAAGGGAATTTAACGTTTGACCCCGTTTACCAATTAATAAGGCAATTTTTTCACCTGACAAATGGAACGTTACGTTCTTCCCCTGGCGTTGAACCCTGATTTCCGACTTAACTCCCATTTTTTGAGTGATATCCTGCAGGAACTTTAGGGATTCTTCAACGGGATCAGCAGGCAATGTCACGTGGACGATTGCTTGCCTGGCCCCAAACAAACCCAAAAATCCTTTTTTTCCTTCATCCTCAATTTCAATTTCCACGCGATCTCTTGTGCTGTTAAGTTGAGCTAAAGCTGAATTGACTGCTTCTTCGACAGATTGTCCTGTAGCAGTTATCTTTTTCACTTTTTCTTTGCTCCCTCCGCGTTTTCCGCAGCTGCTTTTCTAAGATCTGGACCTTTAATGAAATATGTTTGAACGATGCCGAAAAGGTTACCCACTACCCAGTAAAGTGAAAGAGCAGCTGGAAAATTAATTGCAAAAATAACAATCATGACTGGCATGATGTAAAGCATCATTGTCATTTGTGCCGCCATTTGCGGATTTGAGTTCATTCCCGCCATTGACAACTTTTGCTGAATGAAAGTTGTAATACCCGCTATGATCGGCAAGATATAATAAGGATCCGGAGAACCTAAATCGAACCAGAGAAAACTATGCAGGGAAATCTCATGCGTACGGCTGATTGCATGATAAAAACCAATCAAAATTGGCATTTGAACCACTATCGGTAAACATCCTGCCAATGGATTCACATTATATTTTGAAAATAACGCCATTGTTTCTTTTTGTAGTTTTTGTTGTGTGGCAGCGTCTTTTGAGCTGTATTTTGCTTGAAGTTCTTTCATTTCTGGTTGAATGGCTTGCATTGCTTTTGAACTTTTCACCTG
The DNA here is from genome assembly GCF_050278025.1 of Peribacillus sp. NPDC097197. NCBI lineage: Bacteria > Bacillati > Bacillota > Bacilli > Caryophanales > Bacillaceae > Peribacillus > Peribacillus sp. NPDC097197. The sequence goes on from NZ_JBNNST010000022.1 coordinate 41,433, forward strand.
TTTAATCATAAGTGGAAGTAATATCAAGCGTATGATTAAGGTAACCGCAATGATTCCCAAACCGTAGCTTCCGCCAAATAATTCAGAAATATAAATAATGAGGGATGATAACGGATAGACAATATATGAATTCCAGAACCCTTCACTATCTGCCGTTATCGGTTCTTTGATCTCCGTACATCCTGATAGCAACATCATTATCGAAGCTAATCCAATGATGAGTAATATTCGTTTCTTCAACCGTTTTTTCCTCCTAACTTCAATCAATCTTTTTGAATAAATGTAACCCGTTCACAAGTGAACTACAAGGAAAAGTCACCCACTTATCAACTTTTAACGATGAAATTCTATTTTTTCAAAGCATAATTAATAACTATGTCGAAAAAGGAGTTTTTAAGGGTTTATTTTATTTTTTTGAAATTTAGCGATTTAGAACGCTTCAGGACATGGATCAAACTGCTTTTCACTTGAGAAAAGTCCATTTCTGCCGCTGGTTTTCTAGCAATCACAATATAGTCTTTTCCCTCTTCTATATCCTCTTTCAATTCTAAAAATGCTTGCCGTATGTATCTTTTAATTTGATTCCGAACAACGGCATTCCCAATCTTCTTACTGACAGAGAGGCCTATGCGGAAATATTCCTGCTCGGGCTTTTGAAGGACATAGATAACGAATTGTCGATTGGCAGAGGATTCTCCCTTTTTAAAAACGAGTTGGAATTCGTCCTCTTTCTTTATCCTTAACTTTTTTTTCATCTTTACACCTTCATTAGAATGAATTGAGTCTCAGTAAATCCTTTATTTAGCGAAAAAAAACCACTGAGACTTTTCAGTGGTCTATGCAGATAGTACTTTTCTTCCTTTACGGCGACGTGCAGCGATTACGTTACGTCCGTTTTTCGTGCTCATACGTGCACGGAAACCGTGAACTTTACTATGTTTGCGATTATTCGGTTGATAAGTTCTTTTCATTATATGACACCTCCCTGAGGAATAACAGTTAAAGACAGTCCTTACAATTATATAGATGTTGCTTTCTACTTGTCAACTACATCTAGAAAAATATTTACTTTTTGCTTAATGTCCAGTGGGTTTTTTACTACCTAGCCTATTGTAAATGATTTTGCCTATAACTGATATAGAAATTTTTGGTCAGAGGGTACATTTCATGAATTTTAACCTAATTGATCCCTCTTCATACTACTTTACCATGCATATAACGAATCGACAAAAACATTTGTGAACTTCCGCTTTCGTTTTATAGAGGAACTAGGGACACCTGAATGGCATAAATGCAGTGATGGGGAATCAGTATACAACCTGTTTTAGTTCCATCCATCAATAAAATAATTTAGAGGAATTCGACGCCATCACTCCATCTGTGGATAAAATTCGACATGTTTTTTTCTATCCACAGCCCATTTCGTATAGTTTTACACAAAAAAGAAGCCTGTGGAAAAGTTTTTCCCACAGGCCCTTTGAGTTGTGGATAAAGTTCACTAAGCCATTGCAAGACGTCCAAATTTCTGATATTATATTTGTGTTTTCACTCTGAATAACTTTATCAACAGATAACGGTTATCCACAGACTGTGCATAACTTGTGGATAGTTTATTCGACCTGTGAATATTAATCTGTCCACAAACAGTGGATATTGTCGAAAAACCTATTATCTTCTTATTATATATTTCAAGACATGCCTGTTGATGAATAAACATACGGACCTGCATCTTATTACAAGATGTTATTTATACAAAGGTTGTACAATGCGCGATATCGTTCCAGGGACCTCACCTTTTAGTGACATCCAACATCCCTTATACAGCTCACCGAACTTTTGCTGTCCAAATTTTTTTAAGACAGCGATCGATGAGTTTATTTGTGCCTAGACCTTTTAATACTTTTAGAAAAATATTTTGCAAAGGAGGGATAAGTTTGGATAACATCGATAGCCTCTGGAATCAGGCACTCGGAAAAATTGAGAAAAAGATCAGTAAACCAAGCTTTGAAACTTGGCTTAAATCAACTAAAGCTTATTTACTTCAAGGTGACATCTTAACAGTCACCGCTCCCAATGAATTTGCTAGGGATTGGCTTGAGGAACGTTATTCTCACCTTATTTCTGATGTTTTATTCGAACTGACCGGCGAAGAATTGGAAGCGAAGTTCATTATTCCGCCCAATCAGGAAGATGATGACTTTTCCGCTCCCGTTCAGCCTAAAAAGATAAAAAAACAGGATAAGGAAAACAATCCATTTCCACAGCATATGCTTAACTCGAAAAATACCTTCGATACGTTTGTCATTGGCTCCGGCAATCGTTTTGCCCATGCTGCGTCTCTCGCTGTCGCAGAAGCACCCGCCAAAGCCTATAACCCGTTGTTTATATATGGAGGAGTAGGGCTTGGTAAGACTCATTTAATGCATGCCATTGGTCATTACGTACTTGAGCATAATCCAAAGGCAAAAGTCGTTTATCTATCCTCTGAAAAATTCACGAATGAATTCATCAATTCGATCCGGGATAATAAGGCCGGGGAATTTCGTGATAGATATCGTACGGTAGATGTTTTATTAATTGATGATATTCAATTCCTAGCAGGAAAAGAACAAACTCAAGAAGAGTTTTTCCATACATTCAATGCCTTGCATGAAGAAAGTAAACAGATCGTCATCTCGAGTGATCGTCCACCCAAAGAGATTCCAACACTTGAAGATCGTCTCCGTTCCCGCTTTGAATGGGGCTTGATTACGGATATTACGCCACCTGACTTAGAAACGAGGATTGCCATTTTACGTAAAAAGGCCAAGGCGGAAGGACTCGATATTCCGAATGAAGTAATGCTTTATATAGCCAACCAAATCGATTCGAACATCAGGGAGCTTGAAGGTGCACTTATTCGTGTTGTCGCCTATTCTTCGCTGATCAATAAAGATATTAATGCTGATTTAGCTGCTGAGGCTTTGAAAGACATCATTCCAAGCTCAAAACCTAAAATAATCACGATCTTGGAAATTCAAAAAACGGTCGGTGAGCATTACAGCGTAAAACTTGAGGACTTCAAAGCGAAAAAGAGGACTAAATCCGTAGCTTTTCCAAGACAGATTGCTATGTACCTCTCCCGGGAAATGACCGACTTTTCGCTGCCTAAAATAGGCGATGAATTCGGAGGGCGAGACCATACGACCGTCATCCATGCCCATGAAAAAATCTCGAAACTTATGCAAACGGATACCCAGCTGCAACGTCAGGTCAAGGAAATCCAGGATCAATTGAAGGTATAATAGATTCTGGATAATGTGTATAACTGATGACTACTTACACACAGTCTGTCCACATGTGGATAGACTGTTTTATCTTAGCTTCAACCGGGTTATCCACATATCCACAAGCCCTACTACTATTACTACTATCTTTTTTAAATAAAATTATTAATAAATATGCCATTTAGGCAATTAAAATTGGAGGATGGAACATGAGATTCGTAATTCAAAGAGATCGATTAGTTCATAGTGTCCAAGAAGTAATGAAAGCTATCACATCGAGAACGACGATTCCTATTTTAACGGGGATAAAAATAAGTGTGACAACAGAAGGAGTTACCTTAACAGGAAGTGACTCGGATATTTCCATACAGTCATTTATTCCAGCTGAAGTAGATGGTGATGAAATCGTCGAAGTTAAAAGCAGCGGTGGAATTGTCCTTAATGCACGCTTTTTCAGTGAAATCGTCAAAAAACTACCGATGGATACAGTAGAAATCGAGGTCCAAAATAATTTTCAAACGATCATCCGGTCTGGTAAAGCTGAATTTAACTTAAATGGATTAGATCCTGAAGAATATCCTCATTTACCGATCATTGAAGAAGAAAATATCTTCAAACTTCCAACGGATCTTTTAAAAACACTGATTCGTCAAACCGGGTTTGCAGTGTCCACCTCAGAAACACGACCTATCTTAACAGGTGTAAACTTGAAGGTTCAGGATGACGAATTAACCTGTATTGCAACAGATAGTCATAGATTGGCCATGAGGACAGCTAAAATTGAGAACAAGATTAACGGAGCTTATAGTGTCGTCATTCCAGGGAAAAGCCTAAGCGAGTTAAGTAAGATTCTGGATGATACGAATGAACTTATAGAAATCGTCATCACGGATAACCAAGTCTTATTCAAAGCAGAAAACCTATTGTTCTTCTCACGTCTACTTGAAGGAAACTACCCGGACACTTCCCGATTGATTCCAACCGATAGCAAAACGGATGTGACAGTCCATACAAAAGACTTCCTGCAAGCGATTGATCGGGCATCTTTATTAGCTCGAGAGGGAAGAAATAATGTGGTTAAACTAACAACCATAGAGGGTCGCATCATCGAAGTGTCTTCCAATACACCAGAAATAGGTAAAGTGAGCGAGGAAGTACAAGCTGAAGCCATCGAAGGGGAAGACTTGAAAATATCCTTCAGTGCAAAATTTGTCATGGATGCATTAAAGGCATTAGAAGGATCCGATATCAAAATAAACTTTACTGGTGCTATGCGTCCATTTGTCATCCGACCGTTACATGATGAATCAATGCTCCAATTAATCCTGCCAGTAAGAACTTACTAAAATAATATTTCACAAAATTAAAGACCTGCTACCGGGTCTTTAATTTTTTAGCTCAAATGTATGGGGAGACAAGGATTAGCCAAGACTGCAACCTATGCAAAGAAGGTACAATCTGTTAAATAAAGGATAAGCAAAAGCTATACTTTGTCTTAATCCAATTTATTTAGTAAAATAAAGTATTAAAGACTACTTAGAAATGAGTGAGGCACCTAATGGACTCAATAAAAATAAGCACGGAATATATTACGCTAGGACAATTCTTGAAGTTGGCCGATTTAATTCAAAGCGGCGGCATGTCAAAATGGTTTTTAAGCGAATATGAGGTTTTCATCAACGGCGAATTAGATGTGAGACGAGGCAGAAAGTTACGGTCAGGTGATAAAATCGAAATCCCTGAATTCGGCACCTTCACAATAACAAGCTAAAACATAAGGGAAGAGCGGATTATGTACATTGAAAAAATAAGTTTGAAAAACTACCGCAACTATACCGAATTAGACCTTACCTTTGAAAATAAGGTCAATGTAATCCTTGGGGAAAATGCCCAAGGAAAAACAAATGTAATGGAATCCATTTTCGTATTAGCAATGGCAAAATCCCACCGTACATCAAATGACAAAGAACTTATTCGCTGGGATGAAGAGTATGCTAAAATAGAAGGCAGAGTAAGAAAGAGAAATACATCAATCCCACTTGAGCTGACCATTTCGAAAAAGGGTAAAAAGGCGAAGTGCAACCATATTGAACAGAGAAAATTAAGTCAGTATGTCGGCAATATGAATGTGGTCATGTTTGCTCCTGAGGACTTGAATCTCGTAAAGGGAAGTCCTCAAGTCAGACGCCGTTTTATAGATATGGAAATTGGCCAGGTTTCTCCTGTATACCTTCATGATATGAGCCAATATCATAAAATACTTCAACAAAGAAATCATTACTTAAAGCTTCTGCAGACCCGTAAACAAAAGGACGAGGCGATGCTTGATGTATTAACTGACCAGATTATTCAGTATGCAGCGAAAATTGTCGAAAGAAGGTTTCACTTTCTTTCTAAGCTTCAGCAATGGGCAGAGCCGATTCATTCAGGGATCTCCAGGAATCTAGAAGTATTGAAAATCCAATATAAGCCGTCGCTTGATGTATCAGAATCCATGAATTTGACGAAAATAATAGAAGTATACACAGAAAAATTTGATAAAATAAAGGCAAGAGAAATTGAGCGGGGCGTAACCTTGATAGGACCTCACCGGGATGATTTGACTTTTTATGTAAATGACCGTGATGTCCAGACCTATGGTTCCCAGGGACAGCAGCGTACGACTGCGTTATCTTTGAAACTTGCTGAAATTGAATTGATTCATGAGGAAATCGGTGAGTATCCGATTTTACTATTGGATGATGTGTTATCGGAACTTGACGATTATCGTCAAACTCATTTACTAAATACGATACAAGGAAAAGTGCAGACGTTTGTGACGACACCTTCTATCGATGGAATCGATCATCAAACCCTCAGAGAAGCGTCCACCTTTTATGTGAGTCAAGGCAGTATAAAAAAGCTTAAATAACGAGGTGAAAGCATGTATCTCCATATTGGTGAGGATATTCTTGTGAAAACGGATGATATCATAGCTATTTTAGATAAAAAGATGCTTCACTCCTCTCCCATAATCGATGAATTCTTGGAGAAAAGGGTAGATGTGATCTCTCATTTAACAAAAAACTCGATTAAATCGATTGTAGTGACAGAAAAGCAGGTCTATTATTCACCGCTTGCCTCGGTCACCCTGAAAAAACGCTCGCTGCAGTCACCTTCCTTAATCGATGAATAAATGCTCTATAGATTATTGTTATCCTTTAAAGTGATAAATGCCAAAAGAAAAGTGTAGGTGGATACGTATGACAATGGAACAAAAAGAAGTACAAGCTCAGGCATACGATGAGAATCAGATACAGGTTTTAGAAGGCTTAGAAGCAGTACGTAAGCGTCCCGGCATGTATATCGGTACCACATCTGCAAAAGGACTTCACCATCTTGTTTGGGAAATTGTCGATAATAGTATTGATGAAGCGCTAGCAGGTTTTTGTGATGAAATAAAAGTGACAATTGAAAAGGACAACAGTATTACTGTTGTCGATAATGGTCGTGGTATACCAGTGGGTATACATGAAAAAATGGGTCGTCCTGCAGTAGAAGTAATCATGACTGTACTTCATGCTGGTGGGAAGTTCGGCGGCGGAGGCTATAAGGTTTCCGGAGGTCTGCATGGTGTAGGTGCCTCAGTCGTAAATGCCCTATCGACAGTGTTAGAAGTATTTGTTCATCGTGACGGAAAAATACACTATCAACAATTTAATCGTGGTGTACCTAAAGAGGACCTAAAGGTTATCGGAGAAACTGACCATACGGGTACAACGGTCCACTTTGTTCCGGATAAGGAAATATTCACGGAATCCATAGAATATGATTTTGATACGCTGGCAACTCGTATCCGAGAGCTCGCTTTCCTAAATAAAGGATTGAAGCTGATCATTGAAGATAAGCGTGAAGAAGAGGAAAAAATCAAGGAATTCCACTATGAAGGTGGAATTAAGTCATATGTAGAGCATTTGAACCGTTCTAAAGAAGTACTCCATGAAGAACCCATTTTCATGGAAGGCGAAAAAGATGGCATTTCTATCGAGTTAGCTCTTCAATACAATGATAGCTATATTAGTAACCTTTTTTCTTTTGCCAATAATATTCATACCTATGAAGGCGGTACGCATGAATCAGGTTTCAAGACTGCGTTGACCCGCGTAATCAATGATTACGCTAGGAAAAACGGACTTTTGAAGGAAGCGGATAATAATTTCTCTGGTGAAGATGTGCGTGAAGGATTAACCGCAATCATATCGATTAAGCACCCTGAGCCCCAATTCGAAGGGCAAACGAAAACAAAACTGGGGAACTCTGAAGTCAGGACTGTAACGGATTCCATTCTTTCCGAAAGGTTGGATTCCTTCTTATACGAAAACCCTGCAGTCGCCAGAAAAATCATAGATAAAGGGCTTATGGCTGCAAGGGCAAGAATGGCTGCCAAGAAAGCACGTGAGTTAACAAGAAGAAAAAGTGCATTGGAAGTCTCCAATCTACCGGGTAAACTGGCGGATTGTTCGTCCAAGGATCCTAGTATCAGCGAATTGTACATCGTGGAAGGAAACTCTGCCGGAGGATCTGCCAAACAAGGCCGTGACCGCCACTTCCAAGCTATTTTGCCACTACGGGGTAAAATTTTAAACGTTGAAAAAGCGCGATTGGATCGAATTCTTCATAATGAGGAGATTGGTACGATTATTACTGCACTTGGAACGGGTATTGGCGATGAATTCAATATTGAAAAGGCAAGATATCATAAAATTGTCATCATGACCGATGCGGATGTAGATGGTGCCCATATTAGAACGTTGATGCTGACATTCTTCTACCGCTATATGAGAAAAATCATCGAATATGGTTATATCTATATCGCCCAGCCACCTCTTTTCAAGATTCAACAGGGGAAAAAGGTGGATTATGCCTATAATGACCGGGAGCTTGAAACAATAATGGCAAGCCTTCCAAGCACACCGAAGCCTAACCTACAGCGCTATAAAGGGCTGGGGGAAATGAATCCAGAACAACTATGGGATACGACCATGAGCCCTGACACGAGAACATTGCTTCAGGTTAGTTTAAAAGATGCCGTTGAAGCGGATGAAACGTTCGAGATGCTCATGGGGGATAAGGTTGAACCACGTCGAAATTTCATTGAAGAAAACGCGATTTATGTAAAAAATCTAGATATTTAATTTGTTTAACAGGATGATCTTATATCCTGTTCTTTACATAGTTCACGACCCGATCCAAAAATGAAAGTATAAGCTTTATAAAGGAGGTTGGCTCCATGTCAGAAATAGAAAGATCAGGTGTGCAAGAGATAAATATAAGCAAGGAAATGCGGACGTCCTTTTTAGATTATGCCATGAGTGTTATTGTAGCTCGGGCTTTGCCTGATGTAAGGGATGGCTTGAAACCGGTGCACCGGAGAATTCTTTATGCAATGAATGATCTTGGGATGACGTCGGATAAACCATTTAAAAAATCAGCCCGTATTGTAGGTGAAGTAATCGGTAAGTATCATCCTCATGGTGATTCTGCTGTGTATGAAACGATGGTCCGGATGGCGCAGCCCTTTAACTATCGTTATATGCTTGTCGACGGTCATGGGAACTTCGGATCTGTCGATGGTGACCAAGCGGCTGCAATGAGGTATACGGAAGCAAGGATGTCGAAAATATCGATGGAATTGCTTCGTGATTTAAACAAAGATACAGTTAGCTTCCAAGATAACTATGATGGTTCGGAAAGAGAGCCTGCTGTTATGCCGGCTCGTTTCCCAAACTTATTAGTGAATGGTTCTTCAGGGATAGCTGTCGGAATGGCAACCAATATCCCTCCTCACCAATTAGGTGAGGTAATTGATGGCGTATTGGCATTAAGTAAAAATCCAGAAATTACGATTCCAGAGTTGATGGAACACATTCCTGGACCCGATTTCCCGACTGCAGGGCTTATATTAGGCCGGAGTGGTATCAGGAAAGCCTATGAAACAGGAAAAGGTTCAATCATTCAACGTGCTAGAGTTGAAATCGAAGAGAAAGCCAATGGTAAACAAGTCATTATCGTTAAGGAAATCCCTTATCAAGTGAACAAGGCAAGATTGATAGAAAAAATTGCCGAGCTTGCTCGGGATAAGAGGATTGAAGGCATAACCGATCTACGGGATGAGTCGGATCGTAACGGTATGAGAATTGTCATGGAGCTTAGGAAAGACGTAAATGCGAATGTCCTCCTAAATAATTTATACAAACATACTGCCATGCAAACGACTTTTGGAATTAACCTGCTTGCTTTGGTAAACGGGCAGCCTAAGGTCTTGAACTTGAAGGAATGCCTGTATCATTACTTGGAACATCAAAAGATTGTCATTCGTCGTAGAACGGAATTTGAACTGCGTAAAGCGGAAGCTCGGGCCCATATACTAGAGGGATTACGAGTAGCACTTGATAATTTGGATGCAGTCATTGCATTAATACGTGGTTCACAGACTACTGAAATAGCTAGAGAAGGGTTAATGACTCAATTCTCGCTTTCAGAAAAGCAAGCCCAAGCTATTTTGGATATGCGTTTACAACGCTTAACTGGTTTGGAACGAGAAAAAATTGAAGAAGAGTATCAAGCCTTGATGGCATTGATCGCAGAATTCAAAGCGGTCTTGGCCAATGAAGAGAAGGTTCTTGAAATCATTCGTGAAGAGCTTCTAGAAATAAAAGAGCGTTTCAATGATAAGAGGAGAACTGAAATTACATTAGTAGGTTTTGAAAGTCTGGAAGATGAGGATTTAATCCCTGAAGAAAATATTATCGTGACCCTAACGCATAATGGATATATCAAACGGTTACCTGCCACTACGTATCGTAGTCAAAAACGTGGAGGGCGAGGCATACAAGGTATGGGTACAAATGCTGACGACTTTGTCGATCATCTGTTAACGACATCGACTCACGATACATTATTATTCTTCACCAATAAAGGGAAAGTCTATCGTTCTAAAGGATATGAAATACCTGAATATGGACGGACAGCAAAAGGGCTCCCTCTTATCAATCTGTTAGAAGTTGATAAAGGAGAATGGGTCAATGCAATCATTCCAGTGAGGGAATTCACTAATGATTGGTACTTGTTCTTCACAACAAGACACGGTATATCTAAGCGTACACCGTTGTCATCCTTCGCTAATATCCGAAATAATGGATTGATAGCTGTAGGTCTCCGTGAAGATGATGAACTGATTTCGGTTCGACTCACGAATGGCGAAAAGCAAATTATCATCGGTACTAAAGCGGGAATGATGATTCGTTTCCCAGAAACCGATGTCCGTACAATGGGACGTACAGCTGCTGGGGTAAAAGGAATTTCCTTAAGAGCCTCCGATGAAGTAATCGGCATGGAGATTTTGGAAGAAGATGAAGAAGTACTGATTGTTACGAAAAATGGTTATGGAAAGCGGACAAACGCTGAGGAATACCGTATCCAAAGCCGTGGTGGTAAAGGTATCAAAACTTGTAATGTCACAGAGAAAAACGGTGAGCTTGTTGCCGTGAAAACCGTTACAGGGGAAGAAGAAGACTTGATGCTGATTACAGCTGCCGGTGTATTGATCCGAATGGAAGTTGAAGGAATTTCTAAGACAGGTCGTAATACACAGGGTGTTAAGCTCATCCGTCTTGAGTCTTCGGAAAATGAATATGTTTCGACTGTGGCTATCGTTGGACGTGAAGAGGAAGAAGAAGAACTTCTTGAACCAGTAGAAGGCATCGATGAAGATGCTCCTGTTGAGGAGTCAGTTCAAGACGCTGGTGAAACTGCAGTGAACGATGAAACTGAAATAGATGTAGATACAGATACAGATACGGAAGAATAAAAAGGTGTAGCAAAGGGGACCCAGGCTAATTTAGCTGGGCCTTTTTTTGTTGTACATACACCAATGTGGTTATAAATACCTAACTTATTTTTTGAATCATTGAATGATTAATAGGTAATTTATCATAAAAAAGATGGATATCTCCATAATTTTCTAGTAAAATAGTCTGTGTTAAATAACTGTTACAGAGGTGAACAGTTTTGCTGGTGAAAACCGACTTTTTAGTAGAAGGTTGCATACTTTCAAAAGATATTAAGGGATACATGGGCCACCCTATCATGAATAAGAAAACGATATTGACTTCTGAATTGATAGAAGTCTTGAAAGTCTTCTTAATACAAGAAGTTAGTGTTGAAAAGATGTTGATTGACGGAGAAAGATTTATCCCGAAGGAAATCATTGATAAGGAACTAGACGATACAGAAGATTCCTCCGACTTCATCACCCACTATTTAAAAACTGTCCAAACCTATAAGCAGCTTTTTAAAAATTGGCAGGCAGGTAGTAAAGTCGAAGTGTCCATCATTCGGTCGCCTCTTATCCCTCTAGTGGTTAAAGCATTGGAAGAACCGAGTGCTATCCTGAAGCTTCATCATTACAGCAATAAAGAAGATTATATCTATCACCATGCTATATCAACTGGCTTAATAGGAGCACTCATCGCGTTTAAAATGAAATGTGAGTTAGCTGATATCTACCAAGTAGCTCTTGGTGGGTGCTTGGCTGACTGTGGGATGGCCAAACTCCCCCCCAGCATTTTCAATAAAGCCACAAGCTTGTCTTTGGAAGAGAATGAAGAGGTCCAGAATCACCCCATTTTCAGTTATCAAATGATTAAAGATAGTTCAATCATTACGGATAGCGTGAAGCTAGCAGTACTAGAGCATCACGGGAGGGTGGATGGGAGCGGGTATCCTCACAAGATGAGAGCGAAAACCATGCATCTATTCTCGAAAATAATAGCAGTGGCGGATGTTTTTCATGCAATGACATCCGAAAGAGTCTATAGAAAGAAAAAGCCGCCGTTCAAAGTAGTGGAAATGATTCTCCATGATAGTTTTGGCCAATTTGACATTACGGTCGTTCAAGCGCTTTTAGCTTGCTTCTCCAGTTTTGCGGTTGGGACCAAAGTCAAATTAAATGATGGTTCCATAGCTGAGATCATGTTCATAAATGCTAATTCACAAACTAGGCCACTGGTTCGTTTATATGATAATGGTGATATAATTGATTTGGGATCCAATAGGGAAATATATATAGAGGAAATCCTATAATTTATGGGTAGCTTACTAGATTAATTAGTAAGCCTCCTTATAAAAGGGTGACGATTCAAGGTGAACCTATTGGTCATTTTATTTTATTTTAAAATAACACTTGCAATTAGTAGCGATAATAGATATACTAATTAAGTCGACAGCGAGTTAATAAAAAGTTGTTGACAACAAACAATATATTTGATATATTGTTAAAGTCGCTTCAGGGCGATTGAATAATTGCTCTTTGAAAACTGAACAAAACAAAGCGCCAACGTAAATTTTGAGTGAGCACACACTATAAAAAAGCAAAATGAGCAAGTCAAACATTTC
>NZ_JBNNST010000023.1:0-53171 GCF_050278025.1 Peribacillus sp. NPDC097197
CCCGTTCCCATTCCGAACACGGCAGTTAAGCTCTTCAGCGCCGATGGTAGTTGGGGGTTTCCCCCTGTGAGAGTAGGACGCCGCCAAGCCATTTCAAAGGTCAGCCATTAGGCTTGGCCTTTTTTTGTGTGCAGAAAGAACGAGTTGCATTATGGAATCTGATCATTGAACTTCAAATGAGAAATTGTTTTTTATGAAAACAATCTCGGAGACGGGGAATTTTTATATAGACATACACCTAATGTAAGCCATTATCATACATTATTAAAAGCAGCCCCGAGTTCTCTTAAACTATTTTAATTCTATGTATGCGGACAATGGTTTTTGGGGAGAATGCAGCTATGGAGGTGGAGATGTTGGGGAAAACAACAACCAAAACAACAGCAGGGGAATCGTGCGTGGTATGTGAACAAGTAAAAGGCATGGGGATACACCTATATACGACTTTCATCTGTGAAGAATGCGAAAGGGATATGATTGGGACGGATACGAATGACCCCAGGTATAAGTACTATTTGAAACAGTTAAGGAAAATTACGAATCCGGAAATTTGTTCATAATGTAAGTAGTTGTAGATAGTTGTAGAGTTAGAGAATAAAGAAATGGCGATTTCTTTATTCTCTAACTCTTTTTCCATGAGGAGGGAAATGAACCGCTTGATTGAACTTTTACCTTTTAGATAAGATAATCTTGGACAAATTTGATAAAATGAAGAACATTATGATGTTGAAGGAAGAGGGAAATGAATCAATTACATACGCCATTGTTCGATGCGATGAGCAATTTATATAAAAAGGGACCCATTTCATTACATGTCCCGGGCCATAAAAATGGTCAAGTGTTCAATGAAAAAGGTCGTGCACTCTATAAGCCCCTACTTGGAATAGACGCTACGGAAATAAGTGGCCTGGATGATTTACACGCTCCAGAAGGTGTCATATTGGAAGCTGAGAGACTACTTGCTGACTTATATGGAGTCCAGAAGAGTTATTTTTTGGTCAATGGAACAACTGTAGGTAACCTAGCCATGATCCTTGCGGCCTGTGGGGAGGGAGACAAGGTACTGGTTCAAAGGAATTGTCATAAATCCATCTTGCATGGCCTGATGTTGGCAAATGTACGGCCTGTTTTTTTACAACCTATATTTTATCGGGAATGGGAAGTAGCGGGTGGCATCAGTTCAGATCTATTGGGTGAGGCCTTGGATGTACATTCGGATGCCAAGGCTGTCATATTGACCAACCCGAATTACTATGGACTTGCTGAAAAAGGATTGTCTGGCCTTGTAAAAATGGCACATGAAAGAGGTATTCCCGTGTTGGTAGATGAGGCACATGGTGCTCACTTTCAATTGGGAAGCCTTTTTCCCGACTCCGCGATACTGGCGGGAGCCGATGCAGTTGTACACTCAGCCCATAAAACATTGCCAGCCATGACGATGGGGTCCTACCTTCATATTCATTCTGATTTGTTGGATTTGGACAAGATGACTTTCTATTTACAAATGCTACAATCGAGCAGTCCTTCTTATCCCATCATGGGGTCTCTTGACTTAGCGCGCGGATATCTAGCATCATTTACAATAGAAGACCAAAACCAGCTCATCAAAAGGATTTCAGACTTCAGAGGGGAGTTGGGCAAGCTCGGCACGATACGAGTGCTGGAGGCACCATTGGGAACGTCTGCCGACCCCTTGAAAGTCGTCATCCAGTCCACGACAGGCTTAAGTGGATTTCAGTTACAGAAGTTATTTGAAGGGGAAAACCTATATCCGGAACTTGCGGATCCCTACAATCTTTTGATGACTCTTCCTTTAGTAAAGGAAGAACAGGACTTTCCTTTTAAGGAAATCATCAAAAAAATCGAACGAGCATCAAGTGCGATGAAAGATAGATCAGGAGAACAAGATGAAGAAGTTGTTCCACAAAGTGCACTCGGTAAAAACGCCATGGCGAGCCTTGCCTATCCATACTCTGTCATGAAACAAAAAAGTACGGTCCAAGTTGAGTTTGGAAAAGCAATCGGTGCGGTATCTGCGGAAATGGTCATTCCTTATCCTCCTGGCATCCCCTTGATTATGACCGGGGAAATGATTACATCAGAGCATATCGATAATTTAGGGAGACTGTTAGCATTGGATTCAAGATTCCATGGAGGTTCTTTCCTTTCAAGCGGGAAGCTGATTGTTTATGAGGGCAGCCAGGTTGGATAAAATGATATACTACAAACAAAGAACCTTGGAGGTACACCAATGAATCGTGGGATTTTTATAACAATGGAAGGGCCTGAGGGAGCAGGGAAAACAACAATCATTCACATGCTCGGGTACGCCCTCCAACAAGAAGGTTATCAAGTTTTGCTAACACGGGAACCAGGTGGCATCCCGATATCCGAACAAATAAGAGAAGTTATCTTGAATAAAGACAATACAGCAATGGATTCAAGAACGGAGGCTTTACTATATGCTGCTGCAAGGCGGCAGCATTTGGTGGAAAAAGTCATCCCTGCACTAGAAAAGGGGACCATCGTCCTCTGTGACCGATTCATTGATAGCTCTTTGGCCTATCAAGGCTATGCAAGGGGCTTAGATATAGAAGATGTATACAATATTAATAAATTTGCAATTGGTGACATGATGCCTGATGCGACGTTCTTTTTCGATATAAAACCTGAAGAGGGTTTAAGACGGATACAGTCAAACGGGGACCGTGAAGTGAATCGACTGGATTTGGAGGCTCTGGAGTTTCATGAAAAGGTATATGAGGGTTATCAGCTAACCATTAGCAGATGGAAGGATCGTTACGTTATCATTGATGCCGATCAATCAATCGAGGAAGTTTTCCAAGAAGCGAAGAATCAATTAATGATAGCTTTGAAGAAGAGATAACGGTACGCTAGGATTTCCATATTATTCAACTGCACCCTATTCCATGTAAGCACAAATTGTTATAATGGGAGTAAGGTAGTGAAAATTCATAGTAAGCGGAGGATGATGAGAATGAAAATGATCATTGCTGTCGTTCAAGATAAGGATAGCCATCGGCTGCTTAATGAATTAGTGGATCATAATTTCAGGACAACCAAGCTCGCCAGTACGGGTGGGTTTTTAAAATCAGGGAATACAACCTTTATGATTGGCACGGAGGATACACGTGTCGATCAGGCGATTGAGATAATCAAGCGGAGTTGTCAGTCGCGTTCTCAATTAGTCTCCCCGGTCTCACCAATGGGTGGCAATGCCGAATCGTATGTACCATATCCGGTGGAAATTCAAGTAGGCGGTGCAACCATATTTGTCCTGCCGGTTGAAAATTTTCTGCAATTTTAACGGCTAGATATATGGAGGTTCTTTATGAAAATCAACCATGACATACCTATTAATTTGGATAAAGCCCGGCAGGATAATAAACAAATGCAATCAGGTAATGGAAGGTTTCAACAACTGGTTCAAACACAGGACCAGAAGATGCAGGTTCAAACTTTGAATCGTTTAATCGGGGACATTGAAGGGGCAGGTCAGCGCCTGGTCCGATCCCGGACCTTTAGGGAACTAGCCAAATATAAGGCATTAGTGAAGCGGTTTGTGCGCGAAGCTGTTGAGTATGGTCTTGAACTGAAGCAGTCCACGAGCTGGAATCAATACGGACAGAGTCGACCATTGAAGACCGTGGAAACGATTGATGCGAAACTGATCGAGTTAAGCGAGGAAATTTTAAATAAAGAGAAGAGTTCGCTTGAGATATTAGAAATGATAGGCGAAATTAAAGGACTGCTGATTAATTTATATACGTAAGTGAGTGATGATGTTGGATAAAACATGGCAGGAAATGAGACAAATTCAGCCGCAGGTTATGACGATGTTGCAAAATAGCATCACGAAGAACAGAGTGGCTCATGCGTATATATTTGAAGGGGATACAGGTACAGGTAAGAAAGAGGTAAGCAAAACTTTTGCAAAAAGCTTACTATGCGAGAACCCGGTCGAAGGCTTTGAGCCATGCGGACAGTGTAAGAACTGCAAACGAATTTCTAGTGGAAACCATCCGGATATCCATTTGATTGAAAAAGATGGACTGTCCATTAAAAAGGAACAAATTAAGAGTCTTCAAGAGGAATTCTCAAAGAAAAGTGTGGAAGCCAATCGGAAAGTGTACATGATTACCGATGCGGATAAGATGTCAGTCGGGGCAGCGAACAGTCTCTTGAAGTTTTTAGAAGAACCTGTAGGAGATACGGTAGCCATACTGATGACCGAACAAGTTCAGCGCATTCTACCGACCATTTTGTCGAGGTGCCAATTGATCTCGTTTAAACCGTTATCACCGGAGAATGTCAAACGAAAGCTGATGGAACAGGACGTGGACCCACAGATGGCCGCTGTCGTCGCTCATTTAACACAGAATGTGGTAGACGGAATTGACATGAGTCATGATGAATGGTTTGTACAAGGCCAAAAAATAGTGGTAAAATTGTATGAAGTGTTAAAACAGAATTCCCTGAAGGCCTTATTGTTCCTTCAGACGGATTGGTTTTCGCACTTTAAAGATAGAGAACAGGTAGACAGAGGCCTTGATTTGTTACTTCTTATTTATAAGGATTTATTATATATTCAGTTGGACAAGAAGGACCTGATTGTATTTCAAAATAAACTGAAGGAATTTGAAACTCACGCTCTTCATCTTTCTCCGAGACGACTCGCTGAACATATGGAGTTTATTTTGGAAGCGAAAAGGAAGTTGATGTCCAACACAAATCCACAGCTGTTGATGGAACAGCTTGTGCTGAATTTGCAGGAGGGATCATGATTTGTATGATGTTGTAGGTGTCCGTTTTAAAAAAGCGGGCAAAATATACTACTTTGATCCGGGCGAATTCGCCATTCCCAAGGACGATTTTGTTATAGTGGAGACTGTCCGCGGTGTTGAATTCGGTAAGGTTGTTACAGCCCGTAAACAAGTAGATGAAAATGATGTTGTCCTGCCATTGAAAAAAGTACTTCGGGTTGCAGATGCGAAAGATAAGCTAATTGTTGAGGAAAACAAGTCTGCTGCAGAAGAAGCTTATTATATATGTTGTCAAAAGGTCGATGAGCATAAGCTGGATATGAAGCTCGTTGACGTGTCCTATACCTTTGATAGAAATAAGGTAGTGTTTTACTTTACTGCGGATGGTCGCGTGGATTTCCGTGATTTAGTCAAAGATTTAGCAGCCATATTCAGAACCAGGATTGAACTTCGACAGATTGGAGTCAGGGATGAGGCTAAAATGCTTGGTGGCATTGGACCATGTGGCAGAATGCTTTGTTGCTCGACATTTCTGGGAGACTTTGAACCTGTTTCCATTAAAATGGCGAAAGATCAGAATTTATCACTAAATCCTACAAAAATCTCAGGATTATGTGGTCGATTGATGTGCTGTCTGAAATATGAAAATGACGAGTATGAGAGTGCGAAGGAAATGCTTCCTGATTTAGGTGAGATGATTGATACGCCTGGTGGCAAAGGCAAGGTAGTGGGGCTTAATATTCTAGAACGCGTACTTCAGATTGAACTAATCGAGCAGGAAAGAGTATTAGAGTATACTTTAGATGAGATTCTAAAAGAGGGAGCCGTTTCTATTCAAGCCACAGATTATTAAGGTGGTGGGAGAGCGTGGATAAGAAAGATATTTTTGAGTCGGTTACCAATATGGAAGCCCAGATAGGCCAATTATATAAACAGCTTGGAGAATTGAAGGAGAATCTTGCGGAAATCCTCGAAGGAAATCAATCGCTCAAGTTAGAAAATGAGCACTTGCGTCATCGATTGGGCCTTGCGGATGCCGAGAGTGAACCTGTTTCTATAAAAGAGAAACAAAAGACGAAGAACCGTACTGAGAGTACGAATAAGGTTATGGATATAGGGGAAGGCTATGATAATCTAGCCCGTATCTATCAAGAAGGCTTCCATATTTGTAATCTGCATTTTGGCAGTTTACGTAAAGAAGGAGATTGCCTGTTCTGTTTATCTTTTTTAAACAAGAAGTGAAAATGGAATAATATAAAAGAATGTTCCATCTCTTTTACGTGATAGATAGACCGTTTACAATATATAGTGATTCGGGGTCTGACGCATACTATGAGTCAGGCCCTTTTTGTTACGAGTGAGGGTTAAAGTAAGGGCTTAATCCTGCTTTTTCTACATATATAGGAGGGTTAATAGCAATGGTAGAACTAAAAGGGGATGAACGGCTGGATTACCTGTTGGCGGAGGATTTACGGATCATCCAGAGTCCATCGGTGTTTTCTTTTTCATTAGATGCCGTTTTATTATCCAGGTTTGTAAGCGTACCGATCCAAAAGGGAAGGCTAGTGGATCTTTGTTCAGGCAATGGCGTCATACCCTTGTTGCTAAGCACAAGGACTAAAGGGTCCATTACGGGCATCGAAATCCAGGATCGCCTATATGACATGGCTCAAAGAACCATGGAGTATAACGGGGTTTCCTCGCAGATTGAAATGGTCCATGCTGATATAAAAGAAATCCCAAAGCAAATAGGATACAGTAAATATGATGTGGTAACGTGTAACCCACCGTACTTCCCGACTCCGTCCATTGAGGAAATCAATAAAAATGAACACTTTGCGATTGCCCGTCATGAAATCATGTGCACATTGGAAGACGTCATGCGTGTTTCAAGTCAGTTACTTCGTCAGGGTGGAAAAGCGGCATTCGTCCATAGACCTGGTCGTTTGATGGATATCCTACGACTGATGAGGGAGTATCGGATTGAACCGAAGAGGTTGCAATTCGTTTATCCAAAAAGTACAAAAGAGGCCAATACGATTCTCATTGAAGGAATTAAAGACGGAAACCCGGATTTGAAAATCCTACCTCCACTCGTTGTGTACAATGAACAGAATGAATATAATCCTGAAATCAGAAAGATTTTATATGGAGACGAATAGGCACTATTTCTACGTCTTAAAATGCAGCGATGATAGTTATTACGCGGGATACACCAATAATTTAGAACGAAGGATCAATATGCATAATCAGGGGAAAGGCGCTAAATATACGCGTGGACGGACCCCTGTGGAACTGATTTATCATGAAACGTTTGAAAACCAGACTTTGGCCATGAAGGCAGAATACCAGTTCAAGCAACTAACCAGAAAACAAAAAGAAAAGTGGATGGCAAAGGAGGAGACATAATCTATGTGGCAGCAAAAGAGTTTTGAAAAAGAGGGGTTGGAACCGGCTTTATATCTAGTCCCTACTCCTATAGGCAATCTTGAAGATATGAGTTTCCGCGCTCTTAGGATTTTAAAGGAAGCAGATGTCATAGCTGCCGAGGATACGCGAAATACAAAAAAACTATGTAATTACTTTGAGATTTCTACACCTATCGTCAGTTATCATGAGCATAATAAGGAAAACAGCGGACGGCAAATGCTTGAGCGACTTCGTTCAGGCCAAGTGATCGCTCTCGTCAGTGATGCAGGTTTACCAACGATTTCCGATCCAGGCTATGAACTTGTGAGGGAAGCAATTGCTGAACAGTTTAAGGTTATCCCCTTGCCAGGAGCCAATGCGGCATTAACGGCGTTGATCGCCTCAGGGCTTTCCCCTCAACCCTTTTATTTCTATGGTTTCCTAAAGCGGGGAGCAAAAGAAAAGAAACAAGAGTTGGAAAAGTTAAAAAAAATGGAAGCTACTTGGATTGTATATGAATCGCCTCACCGCTTAAAGGAAACCTTGAAACATATGCATGAAATCCTAGGAGACCGACAAATAGTCCTATGTCGTGAATTAACCAAGAAGTTTGAAGAGTTTATTCGCGGTACATTAAGTGAGGCAATGAATTGGGCGGCTGAAAATGAGGTGCGCGGTGAGTTCTGTTTGATAATAGAGGGTGCTCAAGAACAGGAAGAAGACCCAGAAGAAGCATGGTGGTCAGCTTTCGACATTGTTGGGCATGTCAACTATTATATCGAAACGAAGAAAATGCCTTCAAAGGATGCCATAAAGCAAGTTGCAAAAGATCGAAATATGCAAAAACGCGACGTATACCAGGCATTTCATATAGATGCCAACTAAATGGACAAAAAAAAACTTCCGATATTCGGAAGTTTTTTATCTATATTAGTTAGAAGTTGCAAAGTTTTGTTGAATTTCTTTAATTAACATTTCTGCACCTTCACGGCTAAGAATTAACTTACCATTAGCAAGTGTAAGATTGTTATCAGAAACTTCACCAGTTACTTGACAAGTCATGTTAGGTTTATATTTTTTTAAGATAATGCGCTCATCATCCACATAGATTTCTAAAGCATCTTTCTCAGCGATGCCTAATGTACGGCGAAGCTCGATTGGAATAACTACCCGGCCTAACTCATCAACTTTACGAACGATTCCTGTAGATTTCATTGAAAATTCCCCTCTCAAAATACAATTTAGTACCTTTTTCTATTTTTTTCGTCATTATTCGACAATTTTTTTTATAAATTTATAATACCAGCCATTCCCATATTCGTCAATGATTTATTTTCATTTTTCTGTAAGAGCTCATTATCGCTTTTTATAAAGGATACGAAAAGTAATAAAGCAAAAAAGCCTTAGTCCTAGCTTGTCTGCGGAACCATTTACTTCACCAAGATTCGACAAACTATGATAATGGAGCTCTATCTCTTCCCTATTATAAGAGTAATGTTATTTTAGTTTCAAATCAAAAATTCGGAATATAGGATAATATTCCTGTAAAACGTCCAAATAGAATGGGAGATGTTGCGCAAAATATGAATAGTAAGGTATATTTTGTTGAGGTAAGAGGTAATGCTGAAAATAGGGTGAAGACAACCTTGCAAGCATTAAGCACTGATTAGAAATTCTTTGCCTTTCATTCGAATTTCAGGATGAAATGATTGTTGATTCTTGTCGCATAGAATGACAGATAGGGTTAAAATAGAGATAATAGTTTTACTGTGCTCTAATTGGCAGGGGCAAGTCCTTAGCCAGTTTTGCAAATGATGAGGAGGCAATAAAATGCAGGAAAAATCAAATACATTTTATATTACAACACCCATATATTATCCAAGTGGTAATTTACATATAGGGCATGCGTATACGACGGTGGCAGGAGATGCCATGGCTCGTTACAAAAGGATGCGTGGCTTTGACGTTATGTACTTAACGGGAACGGATGAACATGGTCAGAAAATCCAGCGCAAAGCAGCTGAACAGGGCATCACACCTAAACAGTATGTGGACAATATCGTGTCTGGAATAAAAGAGCTTTGGAATAAGCTTGATATATCTTATGATGACTTCATAAGGACGACAGAAGACCGCCATAAAGAGGTTGTGGCAAAAATATTCAAGAAGCTGCTGGATCAGGGCGACATATACTTGGATCAATATGAAGGATTATATTGTACACCATGTGAATCTTTCTTTACGGAACGCCAAGTCGAAGAAGGTAATGGGAAATGTCCAGATTGTGGCCGACCAGTCGAGAAGGTTAAGGAAGAGTCATATTTCTTCAAGATGAGTAAGTATGCTGACCGTTTATTGAAGTTCTATGAGGAAAACCCTGAGTTCATCCAGCCTGAATCAAGAAAAAATGAAATGATCAATAACTTTATCAAACCGGGATTAGAAGATTTGGCCGTTTCTCGTACAACTTTTGACTGGGGAATTAAAGTACCGGGAGATCCGAAGCATGTCATTTATGTCTGGATTGATGCGTTGACTAACTATATTACAGCTTTAGGGTATGGGACGGATGATGATTCTAAATACAGGAATTACTGGCCGGCGGACGTTCACCTAGTAGGGAAGGAAATCGTTCGTTTCCATACCATATACTGGCCGATCATGTTAATGGCTCTCGATATGCCGCTTCCGAAAAAGGTATTTGCCCACGGCTGGTTGCTTATGAAAGACGGCAAAATGTCGAAGTCAAAAGGGAACGTGGTCGATCCGGTTACATTGATTGATCGATACGGTTTGGATTCCTTACGTTATTACCTTCTTCGTGAAGTCCCATTCGGTTCTGACGGGGTATTTACTCCAGAGGGATTTGTAGAACGGGTTAACTTTGACTTAGCGAATGATCTAGGTAATTTATTGAACAGAACCGTAGCCATGGTCAATAAGTATTTCGACGGTGTGATTCCAAACTATCAAGGGTCGAATGGCGAATTTGAAACAAACTTGCTTGAAATGAATCAAGATACGGTACATAAATATGAAGAAGCCATGGAAAAAATGGAATTCTCCGTTGCCCTTACGTCCATTTGGCAGCTTGTGAGCAGGACCAATAAGTTCATCGATGAAACCCAACCGTGGATGTTGGCTAAAGATGAAGCCAAAAAAGGGGAACTTGCAAGTGTTATGGTCCATTTGGCTGAATCTTTACGCCGGACAGCCGTCCTATTGAAACCATTTTTAACGCAGGCACCGGAAAAAGTCTTTACTCAGCTAGGCATTCAGGATGAGAACTTGAAGACATGGGATAGTCTCAGCGAGTTTGGATTAATTCCTTCCGATACAAGAGTGTTAAAAGGGGACCCTATCTTCCCGCGTTTAGATATGGAAGAGGAAGTTCAATATATTAAAGAACAAATGCAGGGTGGCACGTCCAAAGAGGAAGAAAAGGAAGAAGTCGAAATTCCGGAAGTTGATGAAATCACAATCGATGATTTCACAAAGGTTGAGTTGCGTGTAGCGCAGGTAATGGAAGTCGAGCCCGTAAAAAAAGCCGACAAACTGCTTAAGCTACAGTTGGATCTTGGGTACGAGAAGCGGCAGGTCGTATCCGGGATTGCTCAGCACTACAAACCAGAAGAATTAGTAGGGAAAAAAGTGATATGCGTGACCAATCTTAAACCAGTGAAATTACGTGGGGAGCTTTCTCAAGGAATGATTTTGGCTGGCAGCCAAGATGGCGTCCTATCTGTTGCTACAATAGATGCTTCCATTCCTAATGGATCGAAAGTGAAATAACTCAAAAAAACATAAAAGTGTTTCATATGAAACACTTTTATGTTTTTTATTTATATGCCCCAGTGCAGCAGGCATCTACTGAGACCATTCTTTAGTCCCTGCCTTCAGGGAGGGACTATGTAATCTTTTTGTTACCTAATTGAGAAACATAAAACTCTCATTACGAAATAAAATAGTGCTAGAAAGGAAGAATAAACATGCTTTTCGATACACATGTACATGTAAATGCAGAGCAATTCAATGAAGATCTTGAAGAAGTCATAGAAAGAGCGCAGGAAGCGGGCGTAAAAAACATGGTTGTCGTCGGCTTTGACCGCCCTACCATCACTAGAGCAATGGAACTAGTGGAAATATATGATTTTATGTTTGCGGCAATCGGTTGGCATCCTGTTGATGCAATAGATATGACGGAAGAAGATCTCCAGTGGATTGAAGAACTCTCCGCACATCCTAAGATAGTTGCTATAGGGGAAATGGGCCTTGACTATCATTGGGACAAATCGCCGAAGGAAATTCAAAAGGAAGTTTTTAGAAAACAAATACGCCTAGCAAAAAAGGTAAAGTTGCCTATCATCATTCATAATCGTGAAGCAACCGCAGATATCGTGAGCATATTAAAGGAAGAAGGTGCTTCAGAAGTGGGAGGCATCATGCATTGCTTTAGTGGTAGTGCCGAAACAGCTTTGGAATGTATCGATATGAACTTTTATATTTCATTGGGGGGACCCGTTACCTTCAAGAATGCGAAGAAACCAAAAGAAGTAGCAGCAGCTGTGCCATTGGATCGTCTATTAATTGAGACGGATTGTCCTTACCTAGCACCCCATCCCTTTAGAGGAAAGCGTAATGAACCATCCTATGTGAAACTCGTCGCCGAGCAAATTGCAGACATCAAGCAACTTTCCGTGGAAGAAGTATCCCAGGCGACAACGAGTAATGCCAAGAAATTATTCGGCATTAATTGACATCATTTTGGGTCACGTTCTCCCGGGATTTGCTATTTAGAAAGCATTTTTTGAAGTTTCTACAAATCTCTCTCCCTACATAGGTGTTTTATGTCGAGAAGTCACCCTTTCCTTTTCTATGAGGAATATGCATAATAGGTAATAATTTCCTAAATGAGAAGTGGATGGGTTGACAGCTCGATAAGTATGTCTATATAATCACCGGGAGGAAGGAGGAGTTTTTCATTCTATCAAAAACTATGAAAAACCTTATTTCCAGACTTGTAGGTAAGAAGCGAATAGCGGTTGCGATATGCACGGCAATTCTCGTCACTACGGCGCTGGGAATACTGATCCATAAAGGAACAATGCATACAGTCACAATCATGCTTGACGGGAAAAAAGAGGTAGTGCGGACACACGCGGCTACTGTAAATGATATGTTAAAAGATTTAGAGATTACGGTTCAAGCCGCAGATTATGTACATCCTTCTGTTGACAGTGAAGTAGCTGATGATCTAGAGGTAGTGTACAAGCAGGCTCGAAAAATTGTCATGGTACAAGATGGTGAGCAAGAGGAAGTCTGGTCAACCGCCGATACCGTAGAGGAATTTATCAAGGAGCAGGAGCTCGGAGTAGATGAGAAGGATAAAGTTACTCCTTCAAAAGACACGAAGCTTAAAGCAGATATGGAAGTTAGCATCGATAGAGCCTTTTCACTGAACTTGGTGGTAGGTGGAAAAGAAAAGCAGGTTTGGTCAACTTCGACTACGGTCGCTGACTTTTTAAAGCAACAAGGTGTCAAACTCAATGATTTAGATCGAGTTGAATCAGGATTAGTGGAAAAAGTTGAAGCAAAGAATACGGTAAACGTTATTCGAATTGAAAAAGTCACCGATGTAGTGGAAGAACCTGTCGATTATGCTGTCATTACTAAAAATGATGATTCTTTATTAAAAGGGAAAGAAAAGATCGAAAAAGAAGGAAAAAAGGGTATCACTTCCAAGGAATACGAAGTGATCAAAGAAAATGGAAAAGAAGTCAAAAGGAAATTGCTTTCTGAAAAAGTTGTGAATAAAAAGCAGGATAAGGTTGTAGCGGTCGGAACTAAGAAGCTTGAAACCCAAGAATCACCGAGAGCAACGAATGTGAATTCTACCAGCGGAAAAGAAATTTACGTCTCATCAACGGCCTATACAGCAAGTTGCCACGGCTGTTCAGGTGTTACTTCAACAGGAGTCGATCTGAAAAGTAATCCTAATGCCAAAATCATAGCAGTCGATCCAAGCGTGATTCCCATGGGCTCGAAGGTCTATGTCGAGGGTTATGGCTATGCTACTGCTGCCGATAAGGGCGGAGCGATTAAGGGAAACAGAATAGATGTATTCTTTTCATCGAAAAACGACGCTTATCGTTGGGGTGTAAAGAAAGTGAAAATCCGAGTACTGGATTAATAAGTTTTCTCTCGCAGGAGATAAATTGTCTCCTGCTTTTTTGACGTTTTATTTTACCATTTGTTGAAACCAACAGTATAAACCTGCTTTAATAAAAGAGACGATTCAATAAGTCATAAAATTTCAGTGTAAACTAAAAGTGAATCGAGTGATGGCGTGAGAAGCCATCCCGATGGAAAAGTCGTGGCAAGGTCTGTTACATAGTAAGTCTTGCGCTTTTCTGTATGGAGGAAAACATGAAAAAGATTAAAGAAATCATTGTTGTTGAAGGTAAAGATGATACAGTAGCGATAAAAAGGGCGGTCAATGCGGATACCATAGAAACGAACGGTTCCGCCGTGAATCAATCCTGTATAGATCAGGTAAGGTTGGCACAAGTCACACGTGGTGTTATCATTTTTACGGATCCGGATTTTCCAGGACAAAAAATCAGAAATATCATTTCAGAACAAGTAAAGGGCTGTAAACATGCCTTTTTAACGAAGAAAGAGGCGTTGCCTAAGTCAGGCAGGGGAATAGGCGTGGAGCACGCTTCACCTGAAGCGATTCGTAATGCCTTGAAAGACGCACAACTCATGGATGAGGAAGCCCAAGAGGAAATATCCCAGCAGGATTTAATAGATGCAGGTTTAATCGGTGGTGCGGGAGCTAGAGAGCGAAGAGAAAGACTTGGTTCCATCTTAAAGATCGGTTTTACAAATGGTAAGCAATTATACAAGCGATTAAAAATGTTTCAAATATCAACTGAGGCTTTTAGCGAAGCGATTGTACAGATAAATCAGGAGGAAAATCATGAATAAAGATATAGCAACCCCTGTCAGAACGAAAGACATCCTAAAGAAGTACGGATTTTCGTTTAAAAAGAGCCTAGGGCAAAATTTCCTAATCGATACGAATATCCTGAAGCGGATTGTCGAGCATGCGGAGTTGACAGAGGAAAGTGGAGCGATTGAAATTGGGCCAGGTATAGGGGCGCTGACTGAACAATTAGCGAAAAGCAGCAAAAAGGTCACAGCCTTCGAAATAGATCAGCGCTTACTTCCGATACTAGCCGATACACTGTCTCCATACGACAATGTGAAAATCATCCATGGGGATGTCTTGAAAGCGGATGTCAAGCAGGCCATCGAGGAAGAGTTCAAGGATATCAAGGATATAATGGTCGTAGCCAACCTTCCTTACTATGTTACTACTCCCATCATTTTGAAGCTTTTGTCAGAGGACTTACCGATTAGAGGCATCGTATGTATGTTGCAAAAGGAAGTCGCCGATCGAATCGCAGCTAAGCCAGGCACGAAGGAATATGGTTCTTTATCGATTGCCATTCAATATTATACGGAAGCAGAGACGGTTATGATCGTTCCAAAAACGGTGTTCATGCCGCAACCGAATGTCGATTCGGCTGTTATTCGCCTCACAAGACGGGTTATACCGATTGTCGAAGTACAAGATGAGGACTTTTTGTTCGTCGTGACCCGGGCGAGCTTTGCACAGCGCCGAAAAACGATATTAAATAACTTAACAAGTCAGTTGCCGGAAGGAAAAGCGAAAAAGGAATTGATTCTTGCTGCTCTTAAGGCCGTAGAAGTCGACCCGACTAGGCGAGGGGAAACATTGAGCATTGAGGAATTTGGACGCTTGAGTGATGCATTACTGCCGAATTTTAAATAACCATTACCAATCTAACGTCGGAAAGGGGTTCTATTCTCCCTCATCCGGCTTTTTTTTTGGATTAGAGCGGGTAGTGAACTGATTCCCGCATATGAAATACCCCTATTTTCACTTTCACCATTCGTGGGGCGTTAGCATAACTTAAGAAAGAAAACAATCTAGGGTGGGCTTTAAAATAAGTCTTCTCATGGGGTGGAGCAATGAATGTTCAGATAAATGATATTGTCGGTCGGCTCTCTTATAAATGCGACGTACTATTTCGGGTAATTGATATCCGTGATAATTACGGCAAACGTGAAGCGGTTCTTTACGGGGAAGATATTCGGCTAATCGCAGATGCACCTTTTCAGGATTTGATGATCATAAACGATAATGAGCGAAGTGTCCGTCAAAAGTCCAATGAAGCACTCCAAGAACAATCCTACCGCCTATTAACGCAAGATTTAGAGCTTCAGCAGCAAAAAAGCGGATATCAATCAAGTAATGGGTACCGCTATAGCGGAGAATACTTTCAAATACCAGGCAGAGTGCTACATGTAGACGGGGATGCTTCCTATCTTCGAAAATGCCTGGACCTTTACCAGAAATTCGGCATACCGGTGAATGGCGTCTATTGTAACGAAAAAGAAATGCCCCAGAGAATTGGCAGCCTACTGGACCATTACCGTCCAGATATCCTTGTCGTCACGGGTCATGACGCCTATTCTAAATCAAATGGACCGATGTCCGATATCAACGCCTATCGTCACTCCAAGGATTTCGTGCAAACCGTCCGTGAGGCGAGAAAGAAGGTATCACATCTAGATCAACTAGTTATATTCGCTGGTGCTTGTCAATCCCACTTTGAATCGATCATCCAAGCAGGGGCTAATTATGCAAGTTCCCCTTCGCGCGTGAATATTCATGCGCTTGATCCCGTATATATTGTCGGTAAGGTAAGTTTCACGGCCTATATGGAGAATCTTCATGTTTGGGATGTTCTTCGCAATACGTTAACAGGCGAAAAAGGATTGGGCGGGATTGAAACAAAAGGCATGCTTCGAACAGGACTCCCCTTTAAACCTTTCCAGGAAGAATGATGAGCTGCATTTTGAAAGAATGCAGCTTAATTTATTGCTTGAAATTTCGGATATCAATAATTCTGAGGGGATTTTTTTAATCGAAAAAGGGAGCAGAGGACTCAGTAGCGAAAATTTTTCCTTTTTGATAATGAATAGTTCGCTTACATATATTTTCAATTACTAGGAGATAATAAAAATGTTAACGATTTTTGCGGAATTAAGGTAAAAATATATTGACTACATTTTTAACTGCTGATATAATTTATTATTTTGTTTGCGTATATTAACAATTTGTGATATACTATAATTAGTGAGGTGGACCGAAAATGCCAAAAACTCTAGCTGATATTAAAACTGCACTTGATTCAAACCTAGGTAAAAGATTGCTTTTGAAAGCAAACGGTGGAAGAAGAAAGACTGTAGAACGTTTTGGAATTTTGGCGGAAACTTATCCGGCTGTTTTTGTAATTGAACTCGACCAAGATGAAAATGCGTTTGAAAGAGTATCTTACAGCTATGCAGATGTATTAACGGAAGCCGTGGAACTAACCTTTTTAAACAAACAACAAGAGATTTAACTTAGAGGAAGTAGCAGACAATATGTTTGCTACTTTTTGATTTGTCCAAAATCCAGGTGTGACCAGTTCAGGGTGGAATAAGTAAGCATGAAATAGCGTATGTAACAAACAATAGGCATGTGACAGCATGTGAAAGGGGTTGTTTCGCTTGAGTAGAAAAAAAGGGATTATGTCCGAGGACTTTAAAGAGGAATTGGCAAAAGAACTTGGATTTTACGATGTTGTCCAAAAAGAGGGTTGGGGCGGAATTCGAGCCCGCGACGCAGGAAACATGGTAAAACTTGCAATCGAAAAAGCACAACGTCAAATGGTGGATAAAGAATAAAATCTCACTAAAATGAATCATGCTGTCCTTACGAAATGGGCCAGGCTCTTTCTTCAATGTATAGCGATATCCTTTTATGCTTACATTGTAGATACAGGAGTCTGGCCTTTTATTATAAAGAAACATAAGCGAATAACGGGCACTAAGTTGCATGGCAAGTCCTTCAAGAAGGAGCAACGGCCCCCTCTCCCCGCAGTCCTTTTCTCCCCTCTAAGGTATTCTCCACTTCAATACATTGTAAATACGATGAAAAAACCTTTAGAATAGAAACAAATATGATAGAATAGGACAAGAACTTTTAAGAACGTTAAAGTAGGTGGACATATTGAAGCTTATGGAAAAAGCCCCGGCTAAAATTAATTTAGCTTTGGATGTGCTTTTCAAACGGCCTGATGGGTATCACGAGGTGGAGATGATCATGACGACAGTCGATCTTGCCGATAGAATAGAGCTAAAAGAAATAAAAGGGAACCACATTCAAATTCTATCTCATAATCGATTCGTTCCGGATGATCATCGGAACTTGGCGTATCAAGCTGCATTCATTTTAAAGGAACGTTATGGAATTAATAAAGGTGTTTCTATTACAATAGAGAAAAATATTCCTGTAGCAGCCGGACTTGCAGGTGGAAGCAGTGATGCCGCTGCTACATTAAGAGGATTAAATAGACTATGGAAGTTAGGACTTTCCATGGATGAACTTGCTGAAATAGGGGCAGAAATCGGTTCTGATGTTTCGTTTTGTGTATATGGAGGGACGGCTTTGGCTACAGGACGTGGGGAAAAAATCATGCATCTTCCTACACCGCCCAAATGCTGGGTTATTTTAGCCAAACCGACTATTGGCGTCTCTACCGCTGATATATATAAACGATTGCAGGTTGCCAAAATGGATCATCCTGATATTCCCGGTATGATTTCGGCCATAAGGGATAATAGTTATGAACGTGTATGCGACGGTCTGGGAAATGTACTGGAGCAGGTTACATTGCAATTGTATCCAGAGGTGGCCAACATTAAAGACCAAATGAAGACGTTCGGCGCAGATGCTGTCTTGATGAGTGGAAGCGGACCGACAGTCTTTGGACTAGTGGAACATGACTCCCGTATGCAAAGGATCTATAACGGACTACGAGGATTTTGTGATCAAGTCTATGCTGTCCGCATGTTAGGTGACCGTAGCGACCTTGAATAAATGCGGACAATGATGTTATAGTTGCATTATAATATTCGGAAATGACAGAGGGTGTGTTACAAATGAAATTTCGTCGCAGCGAGAGGCTAGTCGATATGACCAATTATTTATTAGAACATCCAGGGGAACTCGTTTCACTGACCTATTTTGCTGAGAGGTACAGTTCTGCCAAGTCTTCAATAAGTGAGGATTTGACGATCATCAAGGATACCTTTGAGCAAAGAGGAATAGGTTCTTTGACGACCGTACCGGGTGCCGCGGGTGGCGTAAAGTATATCGTTTCCATTAAACGGGAGGAAGCCGATACCTTTATAGATGAGCTTTGTGAAACAATCGCTAGTCCTGAAAGACTATTACCGGGCGGCTACCTATATATGACCGATATCTTAGGTCACCCGCAAACTGTGAATAAGGTCGGCCGGATCATCGCTTCCATGTATGCCAAGAAAAATGTCTCGGTTATAATGACGATGGCTACTAAAGGGATATCATTAGCATACGCGGTGGCGAACTATTTGAATGTTCCCGTCGTCATAGTAAGAAGGAATAATAAGGTGACAGAAGGCTCTACCGTTAGTATCAACTATGTCTCTGGCTCGTCTAAAAGAATCCAGACAATGGTCCTTTCAAAGAGAAGCTTGGTTGAGGGATCGAATGTGCTGATTGTGGATGATTTCATGAAGGCAGGAGGGACAATCAACGGGATGGTAAGCCTTCTGGATGAATTTAAGGCGACTGTTGCCGGGATTGCTGTCCTCGTAGAGTCCGAACATACGGAAGAGTGTCTCGTGGAGGATTATGTGTCATTAATCAAGCTGACGCAGGTTGTTGAAAGAGATAAAAAGATAAACGTTAGTCGTGGAAACTATTTTACTAAAAGGGATTAAGGGGGATTTTTCATGAAAAAAGTACACACGAATGAAGCACCAGCAGCAATCGGTCCATATTCACAGGGTATCATTGTGGAAAGTTTATTCTATAGTTCGGGTCAAATTCCTCTTACTGCTTCCGGGGAAATGGTGAATGGAGACGTAAAAGAACAGACGCATCAGGTATTTAGGAATCTTCAGGCTGTATTGAAAGAGGCAGGTGCTACTTTAGACACAGTCATTAAAACGACGGTATTCATTAAAAGCATGGATGACTTCAGTTCGATTAATGAGGTATATGGAGAGTATTTTTCTACACATAAACCGGCGCGGTCTTGCGTAGAGGTCGCACGTTTGCCTAAGGATGCTCTTGTGGAAATAGAAGTGATTGCGCTCGTTAAATAAACGGGCTCTTTTTTTTTGCCTTTTCTAGGGGGATTGTAGTGGGTACTTTTCCAGTATTTTCAGGATGTTTTTAATGTTTTTTCAAAACTAGGCTTAATTTTCTAAAAAACTTACAGATAATAGAAGGATTTCCCGTTTATTTGTTGAATATGTACTTTAAGATTTAACAACTAAAAGGGATGGTGAGCTTAAATGGAAGTTACTGACGTAAGATTACGCCGTGTGAATACGGATGGTCGTATGAGAGCAATCGCATCAATTACACTCGATAATGAATTTGTGGTTCATGATATTCGAGTAATTGACGGAAATAATGGTTTATTTGTGGCTATGCCAAGTAAACGTACTCCAGATGGGGAATTCCGTGATATTGCGCATCCGATTAATTCTTCCACACGCGGGAAAATTCAAGAAGCTGTCTTGACAGAATATCATCGTTTAGGAGAACTTGAAACCGAATTAGAGGAAGCAGGAGCAGGAGCTTCTTAAGTGTTTTACATGGTCCATTATAAATAAGTGCAACCAGAGCCTACTTCTTAAGTAGTGCTCTTTTTTATTTTTATGACTTGTAAATATTGAATCTAGAAAAGTAACTGGTACTATCTTCAAAATTACAAATACCCCTTTTGTTTTATGTATAAACATTTTTTTTAGTAAATTTTATTTTTTATAAGAAAAATAATTACTTACCATTAAAGTAAAAATTGATCAATTGTGATTGATGGTCATTACAAGGGCATTCGCCGCATTGAAAGCATTACTTTTACATAGGGAAATAAGGAATGGAATCACTGTATAAACGCGGGTGTTATAGCATTTCAGGGAATGGACCTGCTACTTGATAGTCGCTTTTCACGTACATGGGTGAGAGAAATGCAGCTCATTTTGCAAAGGGGATTATAATGAATGGGGGAATTTTAATTAGTTTTTATTCCCATATTAAGGTCAAAGGTCTGATGGACAGAGGTTAACATTATCATCTACTTTCAAATGTTACCTTGAAAAGAATCCTTATTTAAGATAATATTTTTAATGGATAAAAAGGTGAAAATGGAGGCCTGTTATGAGTAATCGCTATGCAATAATTTTGGCCGCTGGGCAAGGCACTAGGATGAAATCTAAGCTTTACAAGGTTTTACACCCTGTTTGCGGAAAACCAATGGTACAACATGTTATCGATCAAGTCAATCAACTTCAAATAGAAGATATTGTAACAGTTATTGGGCATGGAGCAGAAAAAGTACAAGAACAACTTGGGGATTCATGCAAGTACGCCTTGCAAGAGCAACAATTAGGTACGGCACATGCTGTTATGCAGGCGGAAAGCGTATTAGCAGGTAAAAGTGGAATAACACTTGTTATTTGTGGGGATACGCCCTTAATCAAAGCAGAAACGATGGAAGCGCTTATCGCTTTACATGAAAAAAGCCAGGCGAAGGCAACCATTCTGACAGCGTATGCAGATCAGCCAGATGGATATGGCAGAGTCTTACGTAGTGAAAATGGACTTGTCGAAAAAATTGTCGAGCATAAGGATGCTTCTGTTGAAGAACGATATGTTAAGGAAATTAATACGGGAACATATTGTTTCGACAATCAGGCCTTATTTAGCGCACTGAAAAAAGTTTCAAATGAAAATGTCCAAGGTGAATACTATTTACCGGATGTTATTGAAATCTTAAAACAAGCAGGCGAAACAGTTACGGCCTTTCAATCAAGTAACTTCGACGAAACTTTAGGTGTAAACGACCGCGTCGCTTTATCACAGGCGGAACAAATATTACGGAAACGCATCAATGAGTTGCACATGAGAAATGGCGTCACAATCGTTGATCCGCTTACGACGTATATTGAATCCGATGTGAAAATTGGCCAGGATTCAATCATTTATCCTGGTACAATGATTAAAGGGCGAAGTGTTATCGGAACAGATTGCCAGGTTGGCCCACAATCGGAAATCATAAATTGTGTAATCGGGAATGGAACGGAAATTCGCCAATCGGTTGCACAGGATAGCCAAATTGGTAACACTGTGAAAGTCGGCCCGTTTGCGCATATCAGACCGGAATCGGATATACAAGATTCCGTGAAAATCGGAAATTTTGTCGAAATTAAAAAGTCCGTATTCGGAAAAGGAAGCAAAGCCTCTCATTTGAGTTATATAGGGGATGCTGAGGTTGGAGAGAATGTTAATATAGGCTGTGGATCTATTACCGTGAATTATGACGGTAAAAACAAATATTTGACGAAAATTGAAGACGATGTCTTTATTGGCTGCAATTCAAATCTCGTTGCGCCTGTAACGATTGCAAAAGGAGCATATGTTGCTGCGGGGTCAACAATCACCAAGGATGTACCGCAGGAAGCTCTGTCAGTTGCCCGGGCACGTCAAGTTAACAAAGAAGATTATGTGAAAAAATTAAAATTCAATAACTAACCCACGGAGGTCATCATGTCAAATCAGTATTTAGATCCTAATTTAAAAGTATTCTCTTTGAATTCAAACTTTGGTTTAGCCCAAGAAATTGCCGCAACAATTGGCGTTGAACTTGGAAAATGTACCGTAACGAGTTTCAGTGATGGTGAAGTTCAAATTAACATAGAAGAAAGTATTCGTGGGTGTGACGTTTATGTCATTCAATCAACGAGCCAGCCTGTAAATGAGAACTTGATGGAACTTTTAATCATGATTGATGCTTTAAAACGTGCTTCGGCAAAAACGATTAACATCGTTATGCCTTATTATGGATATGCACGCCAAGATCGTAAAGCACGCGCACGTGAGCCGATCACAGCTAAGCTAGTAGCAAATCTATTAGAAACAGCTGGCGCACACCGAGTTATTACATTAGATCTTCACGCACCGCAAATTCAAGGTTTCTTCGATATTTTAATTGATCACCTAGTAGCGGTTCCAATCTTGTCTGACTTCTTCAAAGAAAAAAATCTTGAAGATATCGTCATTGTTTCTCCTGACCATGGTGGTGTGACACGTGCCCGTAAAATGGCGGATCGTTTAAAAGCACCGATTGCTATTATCGATAAACGCCGTCCAAGACCAAATGTGGCTGAAGTAATGAACATCATCGGTAACATAGAAGGAAAAACAGCTATTCTGATTGATGACATCATCGATACAGCAGGAACCATTACACTTGCAGCGAATGCCCTTGTAGAGCATGGAGCTAAAGAAGTGTATGCATGTTGTACTCACCCGGTCCTTTCAGGTCCAGCTATTGAGCGCATTCAAAATTCATCAATCAAAGAATTAGTCATCACAAACTCAATTGTCCTTTCTGAAGAAAAGAAAATTGATAAAATTGTTGAATTGTCTGTGGCTCCATTGATTGCTGAGGCGATCATTCGTGTGCATGAAGAACAATCTGTTAGTACATTGTTCGATTAATAGTCAGTTTTAAAAAACATGGTGGGCCTTATGGTCCGCCATTTTTTTATTCTCTGGTTTTTAAAAAAGTTCTCCCTACTCCCCCTTATTCTTTTTTGGAGTCGTATTTCTAGCGTGCCAATATATGTTTAATCTTTCTCTGATAAGGGAAGATTTAAATATATAGTGAAACTGTAATATTTTATATTCAGGAAGGCGGAGGATGTATGAGTAATCTATTAGTAGCTAAAGAACGTAAGGGGACTAAACATTCTAATTTAAAGGACTTAAGGGAAAGCGGAGAAATTCCGGCCGTCGTATATGGGAATAAAAATGGCAGCACAGCCATTTCAGTCAACAACGCGGATTTCCAAAAAACAATAAAAGAAGTGGGCCGTAACGGAATTATTTCGTTAGATTTAGAAGGAACTAAACATCAGGTCATGCTTTCTGATTATCAGAAGGATCCGTTGAAAAACCATGTATTTCATGCCGATTTCTTAATCGTGGACATGAAAGCAGAACTACAAGCACAGGTACGCATCAATCTCGTAGGTACATCCAAAGGGGTTAAAGATGGTGGCGTCCTACAGCAGTCACTACATGAGGTAACTGTTTCAGCTAGACCTGATGATATCCCGGAATCAATCGACGTTGATGTCACAGAGCTTCAAGTAGGTGAAACAATCTACATATCTGACGTCCAATCAAACCAAAAAGTCACAATTGAAAACAGTGGGGAAGAAGTCATTGCTTCTGTATTACCACCTCGTCAAGAAGAGGAAATTAGTACAGGTGAACAGCAAGATGGTGGAATCCCAGAAAATGAGGAAGGCAGGGAGACTAAGCCTTCACCAGAGTCATGATGCCGGGATTATAGAAGTTAATCATGGTATAATAGGCGTAGCTCTTTATGAGTTGCGTCTTTTTTTGCTTCTCTGCATTCGTTAAGGAGTTATTGGTTTTAATTAGAAATAATTTCTAATTAGTTCTCCGGTCGCTTGCGGAAATACTTAAAATTAAGGTACTATTTTTCTAAGGTCACTTATGATTTTTAGAATCTTCGGTCAAACGTAACTCTCTAAATATCAGGAATGACGGAGTGTGAATCATGAAAATCTTTGTAGGGTTAGGAAACCCGGGTAAGCAATATGAAAAAACACGGCATAATGTCGGGTTTGAAGTGATAGATGAGTTAGCTAAAAATTGGTCCATTTCACTTGACCAAGCCAAGCATAAAGGCATTTATGGTGTGGGAATGGTGCGGGGCGAGAAGGTCTTACTACTTAAGCCTTTAACCTACATGAATTTGTCGGGAGAATCCATATCGGCCGTCATGCAATTTTTCAAAGTGGACGTATCGGATGTTATCATCATTTATGATGATCTTGACTTACCGCCCGGAAAAGTACGGCTTCGTCAAAAAGGAAGTGCAGGCGGACATAATGGGATTAAATCAACCATTGCCCATTTAGGTACCCAGGACTTCAATCGAATTAGAATAGGGATTGGCCGTCCAGTCGGTCGTATTCCAGTGCCTGATTATGTCTTGGGCCGTTTTTCTAAAGAAGATTGGGATCATGTCGGGGCTACAATCGAAAAAAGTGCAGCCGCCTGTGAAACATGGCTAGAAAAACCATTTACTCAGGTCATGAACGAATATAACCAATAAGGTTAGAGTAGATATAAGTTAAGGAGAAATTTCTTTCTGTTTCGCTGAATAAATCTCCCCTATTTTAGTACATACTAACGGTATTATTAAATAGGGGGTTATCGAATATGGCTCTCCATTATCGTTGCCGGCATTGCGGAACTAAATTAGGTTCACTTGAGCATGACGCATTGACCGCGGAGCAGTTGGGGTTTAATCAACTTACTGATGAAGACCGTCAAGAGATGATCGTTTATGATTCCGAAGGGGATATGCATGTGAAGGCAATATGTGAAGAATGTTATAATTCACTGCAAAATAACCCAGAATATTATGAAAGCGATTATATTATTCATTAGCGGGAGAGGGCTTTGGACAAAAATCCAAAGCATTTTTCCGTTCATTTTAGTATATATGGATTGAAAAATAGAGAATAGGTTTGATTCGGTTATAGAGAGAGTAAATACAATCAAAAGGATTTACGTATGATCAAGAGAGGAGGGACAGACTGTGGATGGATTACAACACTTGTTCTCTAAACAAGATGATGTTCATTCGTTAATAGCAGGCTTAGACGAAGGATTAAAAGAACAAATGGTATCTGGCTTGACAGGTTCTTCAAGATCACTTCTGCTGGCATCTGTATATGAGAAGACGAACAGACCAATCTTAGTAGTGACCCATAACCTACTACAAGCTCAAAAGTTCCAGGAGGATTTATCGAGTTTTATCCCGGAAGATGAGCTATTTATATATCCAGCCAATGAATTAATTGCTGCAGACATGAGTGTGGCCAGTCCTGAATTACGGGCACAACGCGTAGAAGCATTGAATTTCTGGGCAAAAGGTAAGAAAGGAATTGTCATTGCACCGATTCCAGGTGTCCGCAGAATACTTCCTCCGAAAGATGTTTGGAAGAAGCATCAGCTTTCCTTTACATTAGGTGAAGAAATCAATCTGGAATCCACATTGGGTAAATTCATCGCTATGGGGTACAATCGGGCTGAAATGGTGTCTTCCCCTGGGGAATTCAGCATCCGGGGCGGTATCATCGATATCTATCCGATAACGGACCCGGACCCTATTCGGATTGAGTTATTCGATACGGAGATTGATTCTATTAGAACGTTCTCATCAGAAGATCAGCGCTCCATTAAAAAGCTTCAGACCGTAACAATCGGCCCGGTTAGCGAAGCTCTATTGGAAACGATTCATATTGAATCCATTATTTCGAAACTTGAAAGCGGATTAAGTAAGAGCTTGAAAAAGGTAAAAGATGAAAAAACGAAAGAACAATTGGTCCAAACCATCAGCTATGAACTTGAGCAGCTTAAGGACGGTAATAAGCCTGATCAAATCTTCAAATACCTAAGTTTAGCATATGATAAACCAGCTAGTTTAATAGATTATCTTCCCGTAAATGGATTGGTGTTCCTGGATGAAATCAGTAGAATCCAAGAACTTAATGATTCTTTGGAAAAGGAAGAGGCAACATGGTATACAGACCTTATAAGTCGGGGGCAGATTATCCATGATATACAAATGGCCCATCCAATGCATGAATTAATTGCAAAATCAAATCGGCCGTTTGTGTACCTTTCATTGTTTTTACGTCATGTGCCGCATACGAACCCTCAAAACATCCTTAATTTTTCCAGTAAGCAAATGCAGAATTTCCATGGACAGATGAATGTATTCAAGGCAGAACTGGAACGTTGGAAAAAAGGGAATTTTACGGTGATCATTCTTGGGCAAGATGAGGAACGAGTAAAAAAGCTCCATTCCATATTAGCAGATTATGATATCGAAGCGGCAGAACTCCTGGATGCAAACAGCATCCTTCCTGGAAAGGTGCAGATATTACGCGGCAGCCTTAATAGCGGTTTTGAATTGCCAATGCAGAAATTCAGCATTATTACGGAAACTGAATTGTTTAATAAGAAGACAAAAAAGTCGATTCGCAGGCAAAAACTATCAAATGCGGAACGGATCAAAAGTTATTCCGAGTTGAAAATCGGTGATTACGTCGTTCATGTCAATCACGGGATTGGTAAATACTTAGGAATTGAAACGCTAACGATAAACGGGGTACATAAGGACTATCTGCATATCAAGTACCAAGCGGATGACAAATTATATGTTCCTGTTGATCAAATTAACCTTGTTCAAAAGTATGTTGGTTCAGAAGGTAAAGAACCGAAGCTTTATAAGTTAGGCGGAACAGAATGGAAACGTGTAAAAAGTAAGGTTCAGTCTTCTGTGGAGAACATTGCAGATGATCTAATTAAACTCTATGCAGAACGAGAAGCAGCAAAAGGCTATGCCTTTTCCCCTGACGGCGATATGCAGCGGCAATTCGAAACTTCATTCGCCTATAATGAAACGGAAGATCAACTGCGATCCATTACCGAGATTAAAAAGGATATGGAACGTGAAAGGCCGATGGACCGTTTGCTATGTGGTGATGTGGGTTATGGAAAAACGGAGGTGGCCATTCGTGCCGCTTTTAAAGCAATCATGGATGGTAAGCAGGTCGCTTTCCTTGTTCCGACCACGATTCTTGCTCAACAGCACTATGAAACATTGAGGGAGAGATTCCAGGAGTATCCAATATCCATAGGGCTAATGAGTCGCTTCCGTACAAAAAAACAGCAAACGGAAACGATAAAGGGAATAAAAGCTGGCACAGTGGACATCGTTGTCGGCACACACAGAATTCTATCTAAGGATTTGGTATATCGTGATTTAGGCTTGCTGGTGATTGATGAGGAACAACGCTTCGGTGTAACTCACAAAGAAAAAATAAAACGATTGAAAACCAATGTCGATGTATTGACTTTGACTGCTACGCCTATTCCAAGGACTCTTCATATGTCGATGCTGGGTGTTCGTGATTTATCCGTCATAGAGACACCTCCGGAAAATCGTTTTCCAATCCAGACCTATGTAATGGAGTATAACGGGGGCTTGGTCAAAGAAGCAATCGAACGTGAGTTAGCGAGAGATGGACAGGTTTATTTTTTATATAATAGGGTAGATGATATAGCAAGAAAAGCAGAAGAAATTTCCATGTTAGTACCGGATGCCCGCGTTACCTTTGCTCACGGACAAATGTCCGAGCAGGAGCTAGAAGCCGTCATGTTTGGTTTTCTAGAGGGAGAATATGATGTTTTAGTAAGCACAACCATCATAGAGACCGGTGTGGATATTCCCAATGTTAATACGCTCATCGTTAATGAAGCAGATAGAATGGGCCTTTCCCAGCTTTATCAGCTACGGGGACGAGTTGGACGTTCAAATCGGGTGGCCTATGCATTCTTTACTTATAGAAAAGATAAAGTGTTGACTGAAGTTGCCGAAAAACGTCTCCAATCTATTAAGGAATTCACCGAACTAGGATCAGGATTCAAAATTGCCATGCGGGATCTATCCATCAGGGGAGCAGGAAATATATTAGGTGCTCAACAGCATGGATTCATCGATTCAGTTGGTTTTGATTTATATTCTCAAATGTTACAAGAGGCTGTTGAGGCAAAACGTTCGGATAAACCAATCGAAGAAAAGTCTACACTTGAAATTGATGTTGAAATTGATGCATACATCCCAGATGCCTACATAATGGACGGACATCAGAAAATAGAAATGTATAAACGGTTCAGAGGCGTTGCTTCTCTAGAAGAAGTTGAGGAATTAAAAGAGGAGATGCTCGATCGATTTGGCGAGTACCCGGAAGAGGTTGCTTATCTATTTTTAATCGCTGAAATGAAGGTGTTTGCTAATACGGCTGGTATTGAGAGCATCAAACAGCTTAAACAGGAAATCACCATCCTCCTTAGGGAAGAAGTAAGCAGCATCGTGGACGGTCAAAAGGTCTTTGAGCTTGGCTCGAAATACGGCCGTATGGTTGGCTTCGGTATGGACGGTAATCGAATGAAACTTGTTCTGCACATAAAAGGTGTAGAACAAACCAAGTGGTTACCTATACTTTTCGAGATGACCAAAGGCCTCCAGTTCGTCAAAAAAGAAATACAAGCGACAAAAAATTAATGAGAAGATGGTTCTCTTGAAGAAGCCTTCTGGCACACTTATAAAAAATACATCAAAAAGAAATATTTTTTCAAAGTGTATAGAACTTACCATTAGAAAAATACTAAGTTCAATAGCTGGTGATGTTTTTGCTTTACAAAAGAGGATATATCAAATCAATTAGATGAAAGTGAGGCAACATTAGATGAAAGCAACTGGTATCGTTCGGCGAATTGATGATTTAGGTAGAGTTGTCATCCCAAAAGAAATTCGAAGGACTCTCCGCATCCGTGAAGGTGACCCATTAGAAATCTTCGTGGACAGAGATGGAGAAGTCATTCTAAAGAAATACTCCCCTATTAGTGAACTAGGTGATTTTGCAAGAGAATATGCAGAAGCAATATATGATAGCCTAGGAAATCCAGTTATGATATGTGATCGTGATACTTACATTGCTGTAGCGGGCGGGTCTAAAAAGGACTATTTAAATAAAAGCATCAGTGACTTGGTAGAAAAAATCATGGAGGAAAGAAATCCTGTCCTTGAATCACCGAATGGACAAATTTCCTTCGTGGATTCAAATGATGAAGAAGTTCAATCTTATGCAGCAGCTCCGATCATAGCCAGTGGTGACCCGATAGGTGCGGTTCTGATTTTCTCTAAAGATGGCGCATTAGGTGAAGTTGAACAGAAGTCGGTTGAAACAGCAGCTAGTTTCCTTGCAAGGCAAATGGAACAGTAAGTCAGGAAATGCAATTATATATATGGATGTGTAAAGGGCAGCGATCGCTGTCCTTTTTGTTCTTTTAAAAAAAGATCATAACAGGGAGTCCCATGAATAAATGGAGTCGTGCTTTTGCTGGAGGATCGTGTTAAGAGGAGGGGACCCTGTAAGTAAAATAACTTCTACAAATTGTGCTATAATAACAACCACATATAAGTGAAAAGGGGAAAAAGAATGGCTGAAAAGCCTTATAAAACTTCAAGGGACATCTTTCGAGGAGCCTTGATTTTAAGTGCTGCGGCCATTATCGTGAAAATTTTGAGTGCAGCCTATCGCATTCCATATCAAAATGTCGCCGGGGATATCGGGTTCTATATTTATCAACAGGTATATCCTTTTTACGGAGTGGCTTTGACACTCTCTACGCTTGGTTTTCCCGTTGTTATATCAAAACTCATTGCAGAACGGGGCTCTTCCGAAAATGACTACACGATAAAAGACATTCTGTCGACTGCTTTGGTTGTTTTAGGTTCCATCGGTTTATTGTTATTCATGGCTCTATTTCTCGGAGCGGATTGGATTGCGGGGATCATGAGAGACCCAGAGTTATCAGGGCTTTTGAAAATCATAGCATTTTCCTATTTACTCATGCCGTTTTCATCCGTTTTAAGAGGATTCTTTCAAGGGAAAAATGATATGATTCCAACGGCTGGCTCCCAGGTCGCTGAACAAAGTATCCGGGTTGTAACCATCCTTGTATTATCGACACTGTTTGTGCATATGGGCTATTCTCTGTATGATGTCGGTAAGGGCGCGGTCTTCGGTTCGATTACGGGAGGGATATCGGGGCTTGTTCTGTTGTTTGCCTTCGTGCTTTTGAGACGGGAGTGGAAGCTGTTTAAGCCAATGGGTGTTAAGAGGCCCCACTTCATTCGTATTTCCAGGAGCTTAATCTTTCAAGGTTTCGCCTTTTGTGTGACCGGGCTTATACTCATCCTGTTTCAATTTGTGGATTCCTTTCACCTCTACTCGCTATTGAGAGGGTCCGGGATGGGTGAAGGAGAAGCCAAAGGGTGGAAAGGGGTCTATGACCGGGGACAACCTTTGCTTCAGTTGGGGACCGTCGTGGCGAACTCTTTTGCATTGGCGCTTGTCCCTGTTATCTCCGGGTTTGTCCGGGACCGTAATGATCAAGAAATTCTAGGAAAGGTTAGATTGGTGTTGCGTGTGAGTGCAACGATTGGATTGGCTGCCGCCGTGGGTTTGATGGCAACGATGAGACCGGTCAATTACATGTTGTTCACAGACTCAAAAGGTACAGTCACCTTAGCCATCTATTCCATATCGATATTATTTACGTCACTAATCATGGCAAAAGCTGCGGTGATACAATGTCTGGGTCATTCGGTAGCCCCGGTAATCATCACGCTAATCGGGGTAGGGAGCAAGTGGCTATTAGATCTTGCCCTTATCCCTCGC
Source organism: Peribacillus sp. NPDC097197 (assembly GCF_050278025.1). NCBI lineage: Bacteria > Bacillati > Bacillota > Bacilli > Caryophanales > Bacillaceae > Peribacillus > Peribacillus sp. NPDC097197. The sequence goes on from NZ_JBNNST010000023.1 coordinate 30,753, forward strand.
TATCACATTGCAGGGGCGGCATGTGCTACCGTTCTGGCTTTCTTTATCATGACGATTTTGTTTTATATAGTAGTAAAGGTACATATCAAAAAGCCTTTATTTGAAAAGAGGCACCTGTATATTATTTTAGGAAGTACGGCTTGCATGGGATTGGCAGTCCTGCTATTCAATGAAGCATTCCGCTGGGTGATGCCACCTGAAGAAAGTAGGATGCTTGCTACATTCCAAGCATTAGGCGGAGTGGGCATGGGAGCGGTGATCTTCTTATTCATGATCATCCGTACTGGGTTGTTCACGGAAGAGGAGCTTGCCTTGATACCAGCAGGGTTAAAAGTTAAACGGCTTATTAAAAAGAAGAATCGAGGTACTGAAAATGTTGACGAATGAGATAACGATTATAGGTCTTGGTGCGGGCGATTTAGACCAGCTCCCATATGGAATCTATAAGAAACTGACTCAAACAAAGGAATGCTTCGTCCGGACAATGGACCACCCGGTCATCACGGATTTGACGGCGCTAGGAACTAAGTTCCTTTCTTTTGATTCAATATATGAAAAACATGACCAGTTCGAAGCTGTATACGAGGAAATATCAGAGACGTTATTAAGCGAAGCCATGAATGGTCCTGTTCTATACGCTGTACCAGGCCACCCGATGGTTGCCGAGAAGACGGTCCAGCTCTTACTGGAGAAAGGACCGGACCGTGGAGTTGCCATTAAGCTTGAAGGTGGTCAAAGCTTCCTTGATCCTCTATTCCAGGCCGTGAAGATTGACCCGATTGAAGGATTTCAACTTCTGGATGGAACGGATCTTTCCCCGGACGACTTACATATCCGGCAACACATGATCATCGGGCAGGTATACGATGCCTTCAGTGCTTCTAACGTGAAATTGACGCTGATGGAGAAGCTTCCTGATGACTATACAGTGTATATCGTAACAGCGGCAGGAAGTAGCGAGGAAAAGGTTACCCAATGTGCGCTTTATGAGTTAGATCGGCAAATGGAACTGAGCAACCTAACGAGTGTTTATGTACCGCCCGTTAAAGAAGAGGCCTTGCAGTACCGGGAATTTTCCAAGCTTCGTCAAATCATTGCGCAGCTTAGAGGACCTGATGGATGTCCGTGGGATAAGAAACAAACACATGATAGCCTAAAAAAATATTTAATAGAAGAGGCTTATGAACTGATAGACTCAATCGATGAAGAAGATGATGAAGGAATGATTGGGGAATTGGGGGACGTGCTGCTACAAGTGATGCTTCACGCGCAAATTGGTGAAGATGAAGGCATGTTCACTATAGATGATATAATTGGCGGGATTTCGGCTAAAATGGTCCGGCGCCATCCTCATGTGTTCGGAGATGTAGAAGTGAGTGGCGAGGAAGACGTTTTAGTGAACTGGCAGAAAATCAAAGAAGAAGAAAACGGACAAGACGCAGACAGGGATGTCTCCCTTTTAGATGGTGTGGAGAAATCACTGCCAAACTTGCTTCGTGCCGAGGATTATCAGAAAAGGGCAGCGAAGGTCGGGTTCGACTGGGGAGAGGTTTCCGAAGCATGGAAAAAGGTTATAGAAGAAGTGCAAGAATTTGAAGACGAAATGAAGGATCCTAACCCAAATAAAGATCGGATAAAGTCCGAATTGGGCGACCTCTTTTTTGCGCTTGTCAATGTTTCGCGCTATTATGACATACAAGCGGAAGAAGCTGTCCATAAGGCAAATCTTAAGTTTTATAAACGGTTTACATATATAGAAGAATGTATCAAAAAGGAGGAAAAGAATTTCTCTGATTATACACTGGAGGAATTGGATTCCTATTGGAATGAAGCCAAAGCAAAAGGACTTTAAATTATAAGGGGATGTAAACATGCCAATGAGATTAGATAAATTCCTTAAGGTATCAAGATTAATCAAGCGAAGGACCCTTGCGAAAGAAGTTGCGGATAAAGGTCGTATCACCATCAATGGGCAACAGGCAAAGGCGAGTTCAAATGTAAAAGAGGGTGACGAATTAACGGTGCGTTTTGGTCAAAAGTTGGTTACCGTCCGCGTAGAGAAAATCCAGGAAACGACGAAGAAAGAAGCAGCCGCCGAGATGTTTTCAATCATTAAGGAAGAAAAGCTGGCAGAAGAGTAGGGACAGGCTTGTTCTAATTCATCCCATCTGCACATACACTTGTACAAAATCAATGGTATTGTGAGGGATGGAAATGAGCCAATATATTGATCCAAATGCTGGTTATACAAAAGGAACGATTCAGGAACATGATGTCACGATGAAGGGCCGTCGTTTATTGGATATTACCGGGGTGAAACAAGTGGAAAGTTTCGATAACGAAGAGTTTCTGCTTGAAACATCCATGGGCTTCTTATCTATTCGTGGACAAAATTTACAAATGAAGAATCTAGATGTGGATAAAGGGATTGTTTCAATCAAGGGGAAGGTATTTGACCTCGTATACTTAGATGAACAATCTGGGGAGAAAGCTAAAGGCTTCTTTGGCAAATTGTTCAAATGACCCTGACGATTCAATTTTATACGTTGCTTGCGATGATTGGAATGGGCAGTTTGTTTGGTGCTGCCCTAGATACGTATAACCATTTCTTGAAGCGTTCAGAGAGGAATAAGTGGATTGTTTTCCTCCATGACTTTCTTTTCTGGATCATTCAAGGCCTAGTCATTTTTTATGTCCTGTTTTTAGTGAATGAGGGTGAGCTACGCCTCTATTTATTTTTGGCCTTATTATGCGGATTTTCTGCCTACCAAGCTCTTTTTAAAGATTTGTATCTTCGATTATTGTCATTTGTCATTTCTTTGGTGGTCAAGCTGTTTAGATTTCTAACAGAACTGGTCCGCCTGGTACTATTTGAGCCAATTAAATGGATCATCATGACCATATTTGTATTCATCATGGGGATAGGCAAGGGTGTCGGAACGCTTTTAAAAGGGATAGGTAAAGTGATTCTCTTTGTATTAAATATATTCTGGAAGCCTCTAAAATGGATATTTTTAAAAATGTGGAATTTATTTCCGGTTTTTGTTACAAAAAATGGCGAGAAGTTTTATAATAAAGGCAAAGGGATTTTATTGAAAATGAAGAATTCTATTAGTGAGACAATCCATAAATGGAGAAAAAGAAGAAAATGAGGAGTGATAGGACCATGAGCAGCCTCAAGAAAAGGAATGTAGCAAAAATCGAAAATCCTTATGTCGCTCAACAAGAGAAAAAGGTACAAACAGTCAAAAAAAAGAAACGTGGTTTAGTCCGCCGACTAACGCTATATTCCGTTTTCGCTGCTATCTTTTTGATTGTGGCTGTGTCCACTCTCGTTACGCAGAATATTGCCTTAGATGAAAAAGTACAGCAAAAGGAAGAACTAGAAGGAAAGTTAGCGAAAATGGAAAAGAAAGAGTCACTTCTTAAAGAAGAGATCGTAAAACTGAATGATGAGGAGTACATCGCAAAGATCGCGAGAAGGGATTACTTCCTATCAGATAAGGGTGAAGTCATCTTCAACCTTCCAAAGGCGAAGGAAGATAGCGACTAATATTGACACTATTTTTTTACTTTAGCTATAATATAAGTGAAGAGATTTTTTAACATTTCTAAGGAGGAACATTTTTTTTATGTCAATCGAAGTAGGCAGCAAGTTACAAGGAAAAGTAACGGGCATTACTAATTTTGGTGCATTTGTAGAGTTAGCCGAGGGTTCTACGGGTCTTGTCCATATCAGTGAAGTAGCGGATAATTATGTCAAAGATATTAATGACCATTTGAAGGTTGGGGACATAGTTGAAGTGAAAGTCATCAATGTGGAAAAGGACGGTAAAATTGGCTTATCCATAAAAAAAGCAATAGACCGACCTGAGGGAGAGAGAAAACCTGCGTATACACCACGTCCGCGCCAGGGAAGAGGGAATGATAATCGTTCGAAAGACTCTCGTTCTAAAGGGAATGGTTTTCAACCTAAGGAAAACTTTGAGCAAAAAATGGCTAAATTCTTAAAGGATAGCGAAGACCGCTTAACGACACTCAAGCGAAGCACCGAAACAAAGCGTGGAGGGCGCGGAGGAAGACGCGGATAAACTTGCTGCTGAAATGGATTAGCAACGTTTCTGTTAATAATTCATAGTATGAATACAAATATAGATCATGGATAAAGGCAAGCCTACTAGGCTTGCCTTCTTTTAATATAGTGATAGGTTCAAAAAACTGATCTTAGCTATGGCAAAAAGACTTATGCCAACTAAAAAGCGCCTCGGTTTACTCTCCTAATGAAGAGGGAACCGAGGCGCTTTTTTTTATGGGATGACCCGTACGGGAATCGAACCCGTGTTACCGCCGTGAAAGGGCGGTGTCTTAACCGCTTGACCAACGGGCCAGAATTAGTAAAAAGATAGCGGCAGAGGGGATCGAACCCCCGACCTCACGGGTATGAACCGTACGCTCTAGCCAGCTGAGCTACGCCGCCATAATGATAAGTGCTACTGAAGCACAAGTTATATCTTACAGTCGTGCTAGAGGATTGTCAACAGAAAAAAGAAAAAATGTCACTTTCCAAATTTAACTTAAATATTCAGGGCATTTTCCACAAAAATAACCTAAAAACTTTGCTTTTCTTCAGAAATAAACGAACACCTGTTTCTCTATTTAAGAAAAGCGTTTAAAAACCTGTATACAAATGAACGTTCAAGAAGAATTTCGTCGAACGTTTTTTAGTATGACTTATAAAATTATGACAAAAAAATAGAGATGTCCTCTATATAATAAAAATCAATAATACGAATGGGGTGTTGAAATGGAGAAAATCGAAAGACCTATGATGGAACCGCTTGGAGATGTTCAGTTAAAGGAAGCGAAGGATGGGGCGATCAATTGGATTCAGACGCTTCAGGCAAAAACGGATGACATATTTATAAAGAAGGGAATTTCATTAGCCATTATCGGTTTTTTATTAGGACGAGCCTTGATTCTTTCACAATTATCACCATTTGCCCTTCCGTTTTTCGCTGCTGTGTTTCTCATGCGTCGTGATCGAGCGCCACTTGCACTATTCGGTTTAATCGCAGGGGGGCTGACCATTCATTACTCCAATAGTTTAGTGATCTTTGCATCCGCGTTCCTGCTCCTTCTTTTTAATAAGATTAAGAGACCGGGAGTTGAAGGACAGTTCAAGACGATGTCGATGTATGTGTTCGCTTCACTCTTCCTGGTCAACCTGGCCCAGCAATATCTGGTCTTCCGAACGATTCAGCTATACGACATGATGATGATCGGGGTGGAGGCGGGACTCGCAATGATTCTTACCCTAATATTCATACAGTCCATCCCGCTGCTATCCATACGTAAAAAATCGCAATCATTAAGGACGGAGGAAATCGTCAGTATAATCATCCTGCTTGCATCAGTGATGACCGGGACAATAGGCTGGATGATTTATGATTTATCTCTCGACCATATATTTTCACGATATCTGGTCCTCCTATTCGGGCTGGCAGGAGGGGCCGCCATAGGCTCCACTGTCGGCGTCGTCACCGGTTTAATATTTAGCCTGGCAAGCATCGCGAGTCTCTATCAAATGAGCCTCCTTGCCTTTTCGGGCTTGCTTGGGGGATTACTGAAGGAGGGAAGAAAGGTCGGCGTTGCCGCAGGCCTATTAATTGCAACGCTATTAATAGGCCTGTACGGAGAAGGAACCAACAATATCATGGTCACACTATATGAATCGCTTATTGCCGTCTTATTATTCGTATTAACACCGTCATCCATCATAAATAAAATTGCCAAGCATATACCCGGAACCGCTGAAAATTCAGATGAACAGCAGCAGTATGCCCGGAAAGTGAGGGACGTGACCGCCCAAAGGGTAGAACAGTTCTCACATGTATTCGAGGCGCTTTCCAATAGTTTCTCACAAGTCGATGAAAGAGGAAGAGTGGAGGAGGATGAAAAAGAGTTTGATTACTTTTTAAGCAATGTTACTGAAAAGACCTGTCAGATCTGTTTTAAGAAGGATCAATGCTGGGCCAAGAACTTTAATACAACCTATGATGGAATGCAGGAAATTATGATTCAATTGAGTGAAAATGATGGACAGCTTCCCCAAAAAACGTCAAAGGAGTGGGATAAGTACTGTACGAGAGGTCCGCAGGTCGTAGGGGCGATAGCCCAGGAACTTAATTATTACGAAGCCAATCAAAAACTGAAAAGGCAGGTGAAAGAGAGTAGGAGACTAGTAGCTGATCAGTTACGGGGTGTATCAGCCGTAATGGAGGACTTCGCCAAGGAAATTCAAAGGGAAAGGAAAAATCATCATCTGCATGAGGAATCTATAATGGAGGCCATTCAGGATTTTGGTCTAAATATTGGGTATGTGGAGATTTACAGCCTTGAACAGGGAGGTGTCGATATAGAAATGAGCGTCCCTTACTGTCAAGGAAGGGGGGAATGCGAGAAATTGATTGCTCCTATGCTTTCCGATATTTTAGGGGAAACGATTGTTGTTCATTCTGAGGAATGTGCCAAGTATCCACAAGGCCAATGTGAGGTGATATTCAGGTCGGCAAAAAAATTCACGGTTGAAACGGGTGTAGCACATGCTGCAAAGGGAGGAGGGCTTGTATCAGGGGATAGTTATACGACAATGGAAATTGGCGCCGGGAAATATGCGATTGCCATAAGCGACGGGATGGGCAATGGGGAGAGGGCTCATTATGAAAGCACGGAAACATTGAAGTTACTTCAGAAATTTTTACAATCCGGAATAGAAGAAAAGATAGCCATAAAATCTGTAAACTCCGTATTATCTCTGCGAACGACTGATGAAATATTTTCTACTCTTGACCTAGTAATGATTGACCTTCAAGATGCAAAGGCTAGATTTTTAAAAATCTGTTCCATACCAAGCTTTATTAAGAGGGGGGATAAAATCATTAAAATAGAATCCAGTAACCTGCCAATGGGCATTATTCAAGAAGTTGATGTAGATGTCGTATCCGAGGAACTGAGGGATGGCGATATATTGATCATGATGAGTGATGGAGTGTTCGATGGCCCATCTCATGTGGAAAACATTGAGTTTTGGCTTAAACGGAAAATCAAGGAAATGGAAACGGACGACCCGCAGGAAATATCTGATCTAATCCTAGAAGAAGTCATACGGACAAAAGGAGTCATAGATGACGACATGACAGTGGTCACTTCGAAAATCAAGCATAATACACCGAAATGGGCTTCGATTCCCGTTTCGGCCAAACGAAAAAAAGCCCAATAGAGGAGGAGTGCCTATAAAAACCATAAGGAGGAATCAATGTGCCAAGTTGGTACCTTTTCACCCGATATAACAAGTTCGCAGGAACTAAGATTTACATAGGCAACCAGTCATAGAATGTTGACTGGTTGCCTATGTATTTTATTGTATAAATTCCTCCCTTTTAGTCAAGTATGGTAACAGATTGAAAGGAAGGGAGAGCCAAACATGAAAGCAGGTACATTAAGACAGGTTTTGCTTATAACGGACGGCTGCTCGAATCATGGTGAGGAGCCTGCTTCAGTAGCTGCACTAGCAAGGGAGCAGGGCGTCACCATCAATGTCATAGGAGTATTGGAAAACGATGTAATAGATGAAAAGGGCCTGAAAGAAATCGAGAAAATTGCGGGTGCCGGGGGCGGTGTCAGCCAAATCGTTTATGCTCAACAATTATCACAAACCGTTCAGATGGTGACTCAAAAAGCCATGACGCAAACTATACAAGGAGTTATTAATCGTGAACTTCAACAAATATTAGGTGACTCTAGAACGATGGAAGATCTCCCGCCAGATAAAAGAGGAGAAGTGATGGAGGTGGTCGACGAGCTAGGAGAAACGAGCGAGCTTGAGGTGCTAATCCTTGTCGATACAAGTGCGAGTATGAAACATAAGCTTCCGACCGTGAAGGATTCCTTGTTAGACCTTTCCCTCAGTATGAATGCAAGAATGGGCGATAGCCAGTTTTCCGTCTTTGCATTTCCCGGGAAAAGGAATGATGTGGAAAAACTGCTTGATTGGACGCCGAACTTGGAAGCGTTGACGAAAATATTTTCCAAGCTTAGTACGGGAGGGCTCACACCAACAGGACCAGCAATACGGGAAGCACTTTCTTATTTCAATAAAAAACGTTCGTTGAGGGGATTGTTATCGAATGATGATGAACAATACTTTGAGGAATCTATGTAAGCTCCCCCCTGGAAGTATCATTACTGGAAAGTGGAATAAGAACCATTACACAATTATCAAGGAGTTGGGCTGCGGTGCTAACGGATTTGTTTATCTAGTAGAGAGCAAAAACCGTCATTATGCTCTGAAGCTCAGTGATAATGGGACATCGATCATTTCAGAGATGAATATTCTAAAATCCTTTTCCAAGGTCCAGGGGTCTACCCTTGGACCTTCATTTTTGGAAGCGGATGATTTTATGACCAAAGGAAAGCAACTCCCGTTTTATGTAATGGAGTATATTCACGGTCATGATTTCTTGTATTTCATTGAGAAGAAAGGGTTCTCGTGGATTGGGGTCTTGGCCCTTCAATTATTGACTAGTTTATCTGCCTTGCATGCAAATGGGTGGGTCTTTGGCGATCTAAAGCCAGAGAATTTGATCGTGACTTCCCAGGACTATAAAGTGCGATGTGTAGATGTCGGCGGAACGACCTTGATTGGGAGATCGGTGAAGGAATTCACCGAATTCTTCGATAGGGGATACTGGGGGTTGGGGTCAAGAAAGGCTGACCTACAATATGATTTGTTCGCTGTTGCCATGATTATCATCAATTCGGCCTATCCAGCGCGTTTTCAGAAAAAAGGGGAAGGGTATAGTCAACTAACAGACGTGATTAAACAGAAAAAGGAATTACAACCATATAGAAAGATGCTGGATAAAGCGCTTCTCGGGAAGTATGACTCCGCCTTACGGATGCGTGAGGACCTAGTTGTCTTACTTAGTGACCAGAAGCATTCAAAGAAAAAGACGTCGAGTCAAGCTACTACGAGACAAGCAAGAAGAAGCCAGAGGCAGCCGAAGAAAAAGAAGGGGGGATTTGTAGAGACTTTTTTAGTGGTGGCCGTCATCTCGATAATCTATGTTCTTTACATATATGAACAGTTGTTATGATATAGTTAATAAAGTGTAGAGGTGGAATATTTGAAACCCATTACACTTTTTAAACGTAGAAACTAATACCTGTACATAAAGAAGGAAGATCCCATGTTAAAGGAAAAAGTTCTAAAGACCATTCATAGGAACCACTTGATTCAGGAAGGTTCGAAATTGCTCGTAGGTGTATCTGGAGGGCCTGACTCATTGGCACTTTTACATTTCCTTAAGGAAGCCCAACCTATTTTTCATTATGAGCTCATTGTTGCGAGTGTTGACCATATGTTTCGGGGCGACGAATCCCTTGCCGATTATCAGTATGTCAAACAAATGTGCGAACAGTGGGATATTGTTTTTGAAGGCAAAAGGATTGATGTGCCAGCATATATTGAAAAAACCGGTCAGAGTTCTCAATTGTCATCAAGAATGCTGCGTTTTGCTTTTTTTGAAGAAATGATGGATAAACATCAGGCAGATACGCTCGTTTTGGGACACCATGGCGATGATCAAGTCGAAACGATTCTCATGCGTTTGACTCGAGGGGCGACAGGTCAAGCGAGAGCAGGAATCTCCCTGAAAAGACCTTTCCATGGCGGTCAGCTAATCAGGCCTTTTTTGGAAGTTACCAAGGATGAAATCATCGAATACGCAACCATTCATCATCTTGAGCCTAGATACGACCCAAGTAATGAAAAGAATGATTACCTGAGAAATCGTTTCAGGCACGAAGTCCTTCCGTTCCTAAAGAAAGAAAATAGGCTTGTTCATGAACACTTCCAGCGCTTTAGTGAAGAGGTAATGGAAGATGAGAAGTTCTTACAGGATCTGGTCAGGAAAGAAATGTCCGAGATATGGGTTCAACAGGATAGGAAACATTCTGTAATTCGGATAGATAAGGTACTTGCGATGCCTAAACCTTTACAAAGAAGATCTATTCAACTAATATTAAACTATCTTTATTTGAAGAGACCTTCATCGCTTTCGGCATTACATATCGATCAACTTTTAGCTTTGTTTTTAAATCCTCAACCTTCAGCAGAACTGCATCTCCCGGAAGGCCTTATTGTAGAAAAATCCTATCAAACATGCATCTTTAGTTTTTTTCGCCAAGAAAGCCAAGAATATTCTATTATAGTACAAATTCCCGGTGAGACTATTCTTCCGAATGGATATAAAATTAAAGCACACTATATAAAAGATGAAATTCCCTATAGTAAAGGAAATGATTCTTTTATACTCCCTGAATCGGCTGTTCGACTCCCATTGATTGCCCGCACAAGGCAGGAAGGCGATAGAATGGATGTTAAGGGATTGGGTGGAACGAAAAAGTTGAAGGGGATTTTTATCAATGAGAAAGTCCCGATGCTAGAAAGAAATGCATGGCCGATTATCATCGATCAAGCAGGGATGGTCATTTGGCTTCCCGGTTTAAAGAAATCGGATGTTGAGGCGGACCAGGTTTCTGATGAATCATCTTTAATCTACTTAGAATATAATAAAGCTTAATCTTCTTGGGGGGCAATTAATTACAATGACCATGCAAAATGACATTGAAAAAGTGTTAATATCTGAGGAAGAACTTCAACAGAAAATCAGAGAAGTGGGAGCACAGCTTGAGGCTGATTACAAAGATAAGTTCCCACTGGCTATCGGTGTTTTAAAAGGCGCTATGCCATTTATGTCAGATTTATTGAAACGTGTTGATACACACCTTGAAATGGACTTCATGGATGTTTCGAGCTATGGAAACTCCACTGTATCATCTGGTGAAGTGAAAATCATCAAAGACCTTGATACATCAGTAGAAGGCCGTGACGTACTAATCATTGAGGATATCATCGACAGTGGTTTAACTCTAAGCTATCTTGCAGAGCTCTTCCGCTACCGCAAAGCAAAATCCATTAAAATCGTTACATTGTTAGACAAACCAACAGGCAGGAAGGCTGACATTACTCCGGATTACGTTGGATTTATCGTCCCTGATGCATTTGTTGTAGGATATGGCCTGGATTATGCGGAAAGATATCGTAATCTCCCATACATCGGCATATTGAAACCTGAGATTTACACGAAATAATAGTATTCAGTTAAAAGAGATGGCCAGATAAAAACAGCGGTGTTAAATTATTGTAATTCATTAATTTTGTATGATAATATTTACTATAGTTTGTTTACCCGTGGGAGGAGGTAAGGGATGAATCGGATCTTCCGTAATACCATATTTTATTTACTGATATTTTTAGTCATTATTGGGATTGTGAGCATCTTTAACAATAACAATGAACCTCAGGAAAAATTGACCCAAGATCAATTCTATAAGCATTTGGAGAGTGGGGACGTCAAGTCATTAACGATGCAACCCGAAGGCAGTGTTTTTGAAATTACAGGGAAGCTGAAGGAATATGATGAAAACAAGTATTTTGTTGCATACGTTCCATTTAGTGAGTATGCACAGAGTCGCATTGGCGAAGCTGTAGAAAAACAAGGTACTGAAGTTGTTGATGTTTTACCTCCAAAACAAACAAGTGGCTGGGTTACATTCTTTACTTCGATCATTCCATTTGTAATCATTTTCATACTATTCTTCTTTTTACTTAACCAAGCACAAGGCGGCGGTGGCGGCCGAGTGATGAACTTCGGGAAAAGTAAGGCGAAGCTGTATAACGATGATAAGAAGAAAGTTCGTTTCAATGATGTTGCCGGGGCAGACGAAGAAAAGCAAGAGCTTGTAGAGGTCGTGGAATTCTTAAAAGACCCTCGCAAATTTGCTGAGCTTGGTGCCCGTATTCCTAAAGGGGTCCTATTGGTGGGTCCTCCAGGTACAGGTAAAACCTTACTTGCACGAGCGGTAGCTGGTGAAGCAGGCACGCCTTTCTTCTCAATCAGTGGATCTGATTTCGTAGAAATGTTCGTTGGTGTCGGTGCATCTCGTGTTCGTGACTTATTTGAAAATGCAAAGAAAAACGCACCATGTATCATCTTCATTGATGAAATCGATGCAGTAGGTCGTCAAAGGGGCGCAGGCCTTGGCGGCGGTCATGATGAACGTGAACAAACGTTGAACCAATTGCTTGTTGAAATGGACGGTTTCGGTGGAAATGAAGGCATTATCATCATCGCCGCAACAAACCGTGCAGATGTATTGGATCCAGCATTGCTACGACCTGGCCGCTTCGACCGTCAAATTACAGTTGGGCGCCCAGATGTAAAAGGCCGTGAAGAAGTATTGAAAGTTCATGCTCGTAACAAGCCTTTGGCAGAAAGCGTGGATTTAAAAGCAATCGCTCAACGTACACCTGGATTCTCGGGTGCCGATCTTGAAAACTTACTGAATGAGGCGGCTCTTGTTGCAGCCCGTCAAGATAAGAAAAAAATCGATATGTCCGATTTGGATGAAGCGTCGGATCGGGTAATTGCAGGTCCTGCAAAGAAAAATCGCGTGATATCGAAAAAAGAACGGAATATTGTTGCCTGGCATGAAGCGGGTCATACAATTATCGGTCTGGTCCTCGATGATGCAGAAGTGGTTCATAAAGTTACGATTGTCCCTCGTGGTCAAGCTGGTGGATATGCCGTCATGCTTCCGAAAGAAGACCGTTTCTTCATGACCGAGCCTGAACTAAAAGATAAGATCGTTGGTCTTTTAGGTGGTAGGGTAGCCGAAGAAGTTACTTTTGGTGAAGTGAGTACGGGTGCTCATAATGACTTCCAACGTGCGACAGGCATTGCCCGTAGTATGGTTATGGAATATGGAATGAGTAAACTTGGACCTCTTCAGTTTGGAAATTCACAAGGACAGGTGTTCTTGGGCCGCGACTTCAATAATGACCAAAACTATTCCGATGCAATCGCTTATGAGATTGATTTGGAAATACAACGCATCATTAGAGAAGCTTACGAAAGATGTAAGAAAATCCTTACTGAAAATCGTGAAAAACTTGATTTGGTTGCCAAGACCCTGCTAGAAGTGGAAACGCTGGATGCAGAACAAATCAAAGGGCTTTTCCAAGATGGTAAATTACCAGAACGGGATTATACAGCTCTTAATGGGAATTTGACTACTGATGAAAACGTAAAAGTTAACATCAATACGAAAAAGGAAAAAGAGGCTCTTTTAGATCCATTAGATAAAAGAGAACCTGAGGACCTTGAGATAACGGAGGAAGGATTGAATACACCTCCGATTGAAGAAGGTACACCTCAAGATAAGCCACTTTCTTTCCCAAAAGAAGATGACAATAAAAAGTTGTAAGTTGACTTGAAACCAAAAGGGTATTTCCTCCTCGGAAATACCCTTTTCTTTACACTATAAATATGAGAAAGCCTACAAAATTTTCAGCTGGCATATTTTTACCTTTTGAGAAGCGCGACTAATAGCATCGAAAATAACAGTATGGTATGATGTGGGAGAATAATTTAGCGGAGTGGTGAAAACAATGATTTTTGTACTAGATGTTGGGAATACGAATACCGTATTAGGCGTATACGATGAAGAAATACTGAAATATCATTGGCGAATTGAAACAAGCCGCAATAAAACAGAAGATGAGTATGGAATGGTCATAAAGTCTTTACTGCAACATGAAGGTCTCTCATTCGACCAATTTGACGGCATCATTATATCATCGGTTGTACCGCCTATAATGTTTGCGCTTGAACGCATGTGCAAAAAATACTTTGGAATCAAACCACTTATCGTTGGACCTGGTATTAAAACGGGATTGAATATAAAGTATGAAAACCCTCGCGAAGTGGGAGCGGACAGAATTGTGAATGCTGTAGCAGGCATACAGGAATTTGGAAGCCCTCTCATCATCGTCGATTTTGGAACCGCAACGACATATTGTTATATAAATGAGGAAAAGCAGTACATGGGGGGAGCAATCGCCCCAGGGATCGGAATTTCTACAGAAGCGCTTTACTCGAAAGCATCCAAGCTACCGAGAATTGAAATTAGCCGTCCAGACGGAATAATAGGTAAAAATACGGTTTCGGCCATGCAGTCAGGTATTTTATACGGGTATGTAGGCCAAGTCGAAGGAATCGTAAACCGCATGAAAGCACAAAGTAATTTAGAGCCGACAGTCATTGCCACTGGTGGATTGGCCACGTTGATTGCCAATGAATCCACAGTTATCGATGTTGTGGAGCCCTTCTTAACATTAAAAGGCCTACAGCTAATTTACAAAAGGAACCGAGAGCAAGTAAAGAAGTAAACCTAAAAAAACAGCATGGGAGGACATATAAATGAAAGATTATTTAGTAAAGGCGTTAGGATATGAAGGTCAAGTGCGAGCGTATGCGGTCTCCACAACAGAAACTGTAGGGGAAGCGCAACGGAGGCATTATACCTGGCCGACAGCATCGGCTGCACTTGGGCGTGCTATGACTGCCGGAGTAATGATGGGTGCCATGTTGAAAGGTGAAGAAAAGCTTACGATTAAAATCGAGGGCGGAGGACCTATAGGTTCCATCCTTGTTGATAGTAATGCAAAGGGGGAAGTGCGTGGATATGTAACGAACCCACAAACTCACTTTGATTTAAATGAACAAGGAAAATTGGATGTCAGAAGAGCGGTTGGAACCGAGGGGTTATTAACCGTCGTGAAAGACATTGGTTTACGTGATAATTTTTCTGGGCAGGTTCCTCTAGTTTCGGGAGAATTAGGTGAAGACTTCACGTATTATTTTGCAACATCAGAGCAGGTACCTTCCTCGGTGGGAGTGGGCGTATTAGTGAATCCTGATAACTCGATTCTAGCCGCGGGTGGTTTCATCATCCAACTAATGCCCGGTACTTCTGACGAAACGATTACGAAAATCGAACAACGTCTAAGCACCATCGTTCCTGTTTCTAAAATGATTCAAAATGGTTTAACTCCGGAAGAAATCCTAACAGAACTATTAGGGGAAGGAAATGTACAGGTTCTAGAAAAAATAGATGTAGAATTCTCATGCCCATGTTCAAGGGAAAGGATTTCTAATGCCTTAATAAGCCTCGGGCAAGAGGAAATCAGGGATATCATCGAGACGGAAGGACAGGCTGAGGCCCAATGCCATTTCTGTAATGAGACATACCAATTTTCCAAAGAGGACCTTGAAGAACTAGAAAAGGAAACACAAAAATAAAAAAAAGACGGGAGAAAAGGGTTTTGTCTAAACAAAAGCTTAGGGCAATCATTGCTGGTCTTGCCTTGTTGAACCTATTGACAATCCTAATCTTTGTCATCTGGCCATTCATCGCTTCCAAAATCACTTTAGGAGAGGAAACGGCAGCGAAGATTGGCTCTAAAGATATTTCCCGGGAAGCATGGATCAATGAACTTGAAAAACGATATGGTAAAGACGTGCTTGAGGAAATGGTTGATAAAGAAGTAGTGGGACAAGCAGCGAAAAAATACAAAGTGACCATATCCGAAGATGAAGTGGATCGGGAACTGAAGATGATGAAAACGATGTATGGAACTGCTGGTCAGAATCTAAGTAAAAGCAAAGCCCAATGGAAGCAGGAAATTCAATCGAATCTCCTGCTCGAGAAGCTGCTTACAAAGGATGTCACAGTTTCCGAAGCGACCATGGAGGACTATTATGAGAATAATAAGGACATCTATCGAATACCCACTACCTATCATATTTCTCAAATAACTACATCGACTAAGGCTCAAGCAGAGCAAATAATAAAAGAACTGAATAAAGGCGTTTCATTTCCTGTGTTAGCCATGGAGAAATCTCTTGATGAATTCACAGCAAATCAAGGGGGAGACATGGGGTATATATCGCAGGATAATGAACAAATCTCGAAAGCATATATTTCCGCTGCCGAAAAGTTAAAGGTGGGAAATTGGAGCCAACCGGTTGAGACGGATGAAGGATGGGCTGTTCTCTATTTACATGAGAAAATTGACGGTAGGCAATACTCGTATAAGGAAGTAAAAGAGCAAATACGCCGCCAAAAAGCCTTGGAACAAATCCAGGCGCCGGTATCCGGTAAGATTTTCTGGGATGAGTTTGATGTAGATTGGGTATATGGATCAGAAGATCAAAAGTAGGTAAAAGGATATAAAAGAAAATTTAGAAAATTGCAGATAAACATTGACAACGAACTAGTGAAACTGGTAACTTTAAATTAATAAAACCAATAAACATACTCGGTATTAATAAAAGGAGTGGAGAACATGGCACGTATAGTTAATTCAGTAACGGAATTAATCGGGCAAACGCCTATAGTAAAATTAAACAAGCTTCAAAACGAAAATAGTGCAGATATTTATTTGAAACTTGAATATTTTAACCCAGGGAGCAGCGTTAAAGACAGAATCGCTCTTGCTATGATCGAAGCCGCAGAAAAAAGTGGAGATCTTAAACAAGGCGATACGATCATTGAGCCTACAAGTGGTAACACTGGGATTGGCCTTGCGATGGTAGCTGCAGCAAAAGGGTATAAATCAATCCTTGTAATGCCTGAAACGATGAGCTTGGAACGTCGCAACTTGCTTCGTGCTTATGGAGCTGATTTAGTTCTAACGCCTGGACCTGAAGGAATGAAGGGTGCCATTGCTAAAGCGACTGAGTTATCTAAAGAACACGGATACTTCATTCCACAACAATTCGAAAATAAAGCGAACCCTGAAGTTCACCGTAATACTACCGGTCCAGAAATCATTGAAGCGTTTGGTGAAGATGGCCTGGATGCATTTATCGCAGGAATTGGAACGGGCGGTACGATTACTGGTGCAGGTGAAGTACTTCGTGAAAAATATCCTGATATTAAGATCTACGCTGTAGAGCCTGCCGATTCACCTGTATTGTCAGGAGGAAACCCCGGCCCACATAAAATTCAAGGAATCGGTGCAGGATTCGTTCCTAGCATTTTAAACACAGATCTTTATGATGAAGTTATTCAAGTAAACACGGATGAATCTTTTGAATACGCCCGTCGTGCTGCAAAAGAAGAAGGTATCCTAGGTGGTATTTCATCCGGTGGGGCTATCGCTGCCGCTGTTAAAGTTGCTGAGAAACTAGGAAAAGGCAAGAAAGTCCTTGTAATCATTCCAAGTAATGGTGAGCGTTACCTAAGTACACCTTTGTATAACTTTGAATAAGAGTAAAAGTTAACCGAGAAGCAAAGCACCTCTAGGGTGCTTTGCTTCTCTTTTTTGTGTAGTAATGAGGTTCTGGATTTTAAGGTGCTTGCGCTTTGCCTGGGTATATAGGTAAACTCATATATATACGTAGATTTTTTAATGAAGGAGAACGTCCTATGTCATTAGCTAGTACATCGAAGATCAAATGCGGTTCATTAGAATTGGATTACGGCAAAAAGACTTTAATTATGGGGATTTTAAATGTTACGCCTGATTCATTTTCCGATGGAGGAAAATATAATCGGGTAGATGCTGCATTAAGACATGCTGAGCAGATGGTTGAAGATGGTGCGGATATCTTGGACATCGGTGGTGAGTCGACCCGGCCTAATTATGAACGGATAACGGATGAGGAAGAGATAGAACGTGTCGTACCTATCATTGAAGCGATTTCCCGTACTTTTGAAATTCCTATCTCCGTTGATACGTACAAGTCCAAAGTTGCAGAAGCGGCATTGAAAGCAGGAGCGCACATCCTGAACGATATTTGGGGAGCAAAAGCAGATACACATATGGCAAAGGTAGCGGCTATGTACCAAGTTCCGATTATTTTAATGCACAACCGAGACAATATGGAGTACCAACAATTTATCCGTGATTCTTTGCAAGATCTATTCGAAAGCATTAGGATTGTGAAGAAAGAGGGAGTCTTGGATGAGAATATCATTCTAGATCCAGGTATCGGGTTTGCAAAAGATTTGACACTGAATTTGGAAATGATGAGGAATCTTGATAAGCTGGTATCATTAGGGTATCCAGTACTGCTCGCTACATCGAAAAAATCCATGATCGGACAAGTTCTTAATCTACCGGCACATGAACGTTTGGAAGGGACGGCAGCAACGATATGTCATGGGATTCTTCAGGGCTGCCAAATGGTCCGGGTGCATGATGTAAAGGAAATGGGACGTACAGCTAAAATGATGGATGCTCTTATAGGAAAAGGTGAGTTTAATGGATAAGATATTTGTGAATAAGATGGAATTCTACGGATACCATGGTGTATTTCCGGAAGAAACAAAGCTTGGCCAGCGATTTAGGGTGGATCTGACTGTAGAAGCGAATTTGGCCAAAGCGGGCATGAGCGATAATCTCGAAGACTCCATTAATTATGGTGAATTATATGAAGTCTGTAAAGGTATTGTTGAAGGGGAACCGTACAAGCTGGTGGAAGCTGTTGCAGAAAGGATTGCATCGGAGTTACTCACCAAGTTTCCGAAGATCATGGTGTGTACAGTGAAGATATATAAACCAGACCCTCCTATAGCAGGACACTATGAATCGGTTGCCATAGAGATTGTAAGGGGACGCTAAAATGAAAAATATATCGTATCTATCAATTGGTTCGAACATGGGGGAGAGCTTCGATACATTTCAAAGGGCTTTCCAATTATTGAGTGAAGATCCACATATTAAACTTGTCTCTTGTTCATCATTATATGAAACGGACCCTGTCGGATATACTGACCAGGATTGTTTTTTGAATGCTGTCATTAAGGTGGAAACCGATTTAACACCAGAGGACTTATTGCGAGCATGCATGCAAGTTGAACAAGAATTAGGAAGAAAAAGGAATGTTAGATGGGGTCCTCGTACGTTAGACCTTGACATTTTGTTATATAATCATGAAAATGTTGAGACGGAGATTCTTTCAATCCCTCATCCTCGGATGCATGAAAGAGCATTTGTGATTATTCCTTTAATGGAATTGGAATCAGATATAATTCTTCCGAAAATGAATACATCCTTGAGCGACCTGCTTGAAAAGATTCCGGATAAAGAAGGAGTTCGATTATGGAAGCTGAAAAATGGGGAAGGCGTATTCGCGCTTTTCGAAAGTTAAAAGGTTTTACCCAAGAGGAGTTCGCAAAAGAGATGGGTGTTTCTGTTTCTTTGTTGGGTGAAGTTGAAAGAGGGAACCGAAATCCCACAGAGGAATTTTTACTAGAAGTGGTGGATGTTCTTAAAGTTTCAATTGAGGATCTGCAACCACTTGAGGATAAATGAAAGAGTGGTATAGGGGGTCACGATGTGTTAAAAATAGGCGATATTGAAATGAAGAACCGGGTAGTTCTGGCTCCGATGGCGGGGGTATGTAATTCGGCTTTTCGTTTGACTGTCAAAGAGTTCGGTGCAGGATTGGTATGCGCAGAGATGGTAAGTGACAAGGGAATCGTTCTTCAAAATGCCAAAACGCTGAATATGCTTTATATAGATGAAAGAGAAAAACCGCTAAGCTTGCAAATCTTTGGTGGTGAAAAGAAAAATCTAGTTGAGGCAGCGAAGTTTGTAGATAAAAATACAACGGCAGACATCATTGATATCAACATGGGATGCCCTGTCCCGAAAATCACTAAATGTGATGCCGGTGCAAGATGGTTACTTGACCCAAATAAGATATATGAGATGGTTTCGGCAGTTGTGGATGCCGTAGATAAACCTGTTACTGTTAAAATGCGCATTGGCTGGGATGATGAACATGTATTTGCTGTTGAGAATGCCAAAGCGGTAGAACGTGCAGGGGGCAAGGCAATTTCCCTTCATGGCAGAACCCGGGTTCAATTGTATGAAGGGAAAGCTAATTGGGACATTATTCGAGAAGTGAAAAATTCCATTAACATTCCCTTGATTGGAAACGGTGATGTGGAAACCCCGCAAGATGCTGAAAGAATGCTAAAGGAAACTGGCGTTGATGGAGTCATGATTGGTCGGGCGGCCTTAGGGAACCCGTGGATGATATACAGGACAGTGAAGTATTTGGAAACAGGACAATTGATGGATGAGCCGACAGTCCGTGAAAAGATGGATGTATGCATTCTGCATATGGATCGTCTGATAGCGTTGAAAAATGAGCATGTTGCTGTCCGTGAAATGCGCAAGCATGCTGCCTGGTACCTTAAAGGTGTCAAAGGCAATGCAAAAGCACGTAAAGGTATTAATGAATGTGAGACTAGAGAAGATGTTACGCGACTTCTGTATGGACTCGTTGATGAATGTGAAGCGAGGGAACAAAACATCCAAATGGTTTGATGTTTGACATTACCTTCCTGTTTTTCTATAATACGTTTATCGAAAACTGCCAGTGAACCTGGCAGTTTTTATCTGTCCATATATTAGAATTTAAGATAAAAAGCTGTTGAAATCCTTTACTTTATGTAAGAATAAATAGGTATGCAATTAGAAAGTTCAAATAGTTATATGAGGCTTTGATTAATAGAGATGGAGATGATTTTCGTGAGTCATGAAGAATTGAATGACCAACTGCAGGTAAGACGCGACAAAATGCAGGCTATGATTGACAATGGACAAGACCCGTTCGGCAGCAGGTTCGAGCGTTCCCATACTTCGCAGGAGATTGTTGATGCATATGGTGCATTGGAAAAAGAAGAGTTAGAGGAGAAAGAAATAGAAGTTACCATTGCAGGTCGTGTCATGACCAAACGTGGTAAAGGGAAAGCTGGTTTTGCCAATATACAAGATATAAGTGGCCAAATCCAAATATACGTCCGCTTAGATAAGGTTGGAGAAGAGTCATACCAAATTTTCAATCAAACGGATCTTGGTGATATCGTGGGAATCACGGGTGTCATCTTTAAAACGAAAGTCGGCGAACTTTCCATTAAAGCTAAAGAATATGTGTTCCTTTCTAAAGCATTGCGCCCACTTCCCGATAAGTTCCACGGTTTGAAGGATGTAGAGGAGCGTTACCGGAAACGCTATGTTGACTTAATTACAAATGAAGAAAGTAAAAACACTTTAATCATGCGCAGTCGTATTGTGCAGGCTATGAGACGTTACTTAGACGATCAAGGATATTTGGAAGTGGAAACACCGCTATTGCACTCTGTAGCAGGTGGAGCGGCTGCACGCCCATTCCTGACTCACCATAATGCATTGGATATGCCCTTAAACTTAAGGATTGCCATTGAACTTCACTTGAAACGCCTGATTGTCGGCGGCTTAGAGAAAGTCTATGAAATCGGTAGAGTATTTAGGAATGAAGGGGTCTCCACTAGACATAACCCGGAATTCACTCTTATTGAATTATACGAGGCGTACGCGGATTATAAGGATATCATGAGCTTGACAGAGAACTTGGTTGCCCATATTGCACAAGAGGTTCTTGGAACCACAACTATCCAGTACGGAGAATATGAAATCGATTTAAAACCAGAGTGGAAAAGACTCCATATGGTTGATGCTGTAAAAGAATATACTGGTGTAGACTTTTGGACTACTATGAGCAAAGAAGAAGCGCAACAACTTGCGAAGGAAAATGGGATTGAAGTGAAAGAGTCCATGGAATTTGGTCATATCGTTAACGAATTCTTCGAACAAAAAGTAGAAGATAAGTTAATCCAACCTACATTCATCTATGGACACCCAGTAGAAATTTCACCTTTAGCGAAGAAAAACCCAGAGGATGATCGATTTACTGATCGATTTGAATTGTTCATAGTGGGAAGAGAGCATGCGAATGCATTCACGGAATTAAACGATCCAATTGATCAACGCCAACGCTTTGAGGCACAATTGAAAGAGCGTGAGCAAGGAAATGACGAAGCTCATGAAATGGATGAGGACTTCTTGGAGGCTTTAGAATATGGTATGCCGCCAACCGGAGGATTGGGAATTGGGGTCGACCGTCTGGTTATGTTGCTGACGAATTCGCCTTCGATTCGTGATGTCCTGTTATTCCCGTTAATGAGACATCGTTAAGCCATAAGGAAAACCGGTGAATCAGAACCGATTTAGGAAGTGTGTATATGAGCAGCGACTCATGGCACACTGTTCTAAATCGGTTTTTTGTTTTTTGATTATAATTTTGTTAGGTTGTTAGGGTTTGATTTTTAGCTTTTAAATAAAAACTTTTGCTATTTCAAAAAAACTTTAAAAAAGGTATTGCGCAGTTTGCGTAATGATGTTATATTTATATCTGTTGTTACGAACGAGTTTCACACGGATTACAAACTTCGAAAAAGTTTTAAAAAGTTCTTGACTCTGAGTTAACAAGATGTTATAATAAATAAGCTGTCGTAAGGCATTGCTCTTTGAAAACTGAACAAAACAAAGCGCCAACGTAAATTTTGAGTGAGCACACACTATAAAAAAGCAAAATGAGCAAGTCAAACATTTCT
>NZ_JBNNST010000024.1:0-34888 GCF_050278025.1 Peribacillus sp. NPDC097197
ATTTTACTAAAAAGGGCGATTTTTTTGTGCATAAATTTCATAAAAAAAGGGTTGCCCTAAAAGTCATTTTCCTGACTTTTGGGACAGCCCCTTTCCTTTTCCCTATAATTAGATGTCCGTGAACTGCATCTAGTATGTTATAATAACCACTGTTATTAGAATGAAACTGATGAATAATATCTTTAGATAGTAGATAAAGGGGAGAGAGGAAATGGATCAAAATCCAAACAGCGGTAGAGAGAGATTTCAACTCTTGCTCCAGCAATTGGGCTTGACTGAGGATGCCTTTGTGAATTTTTTCATCGGTGCCGAAATTGATAAACTTTCCATAGAGAGAGAGTCCCAAAAATGGCATTTTGCCTTTAATATACCTGCGTTAATTCCATGCAGTGTTCATACAAGATTTTCAAATCATTTAACTAGTACTTTTGCCCATATTGCCAAGGTTACATTCACCATGAATGTTGCCAATCCGATAGTGACGGAGGAATTGGTCAAAGAATACTGGAAAAATTGCATAAGTGAGCTACAAGGCATATCGCCAGCACTTTTATCACTCTTAAATGAGCAAGAACCCAAAGTGACAGGGTATAAGCTCGTGGTCAATGCACGTAATGGTGCGGAAGCTGGACAGTTAAAACAGAAATACTCCGGCCTCATTTCGAATATTTATCAAACGTATGGTTTCCCTCCATTAACTCTTGAAGCAGAAGTGAACGAAAATGTTTCGGAAACTGATTACAAGAAGTTTTTAGCAGAGAAGCAAAAGGAAGATGAGGAAAAGGGACTTGCCGCGTTACTAGAGATGCAGAAGAAAGAATCGGAAAAAGGAGACGAGGGTGTTTACGAAGGCCCGGTTAAAATCGGGTACACCATTAAAGAAGATGCCGATTTCCGTAGCATAGAGCAAATTATTGATGAAGAGCGCAGGATAGCGATTGAAGGTTTCGTGTTTGACGCGGAAGTCCGTGAGCTCCGGAGCGGACGTAGTCTATTGACGTTTAAAGTTACGGATTATACAAGCTCTATTTTAGTTAAAATGTTTTCACGTGACAAAGAGGATGCTGCCATCCTAGCCCGTGTTAAAAAAGGAATGTGGGTACGTGCCCAAGGTAGCATTCAAAATGATACGTTTGTTCGCGATCTAGTTATGATTGCAAACGATATTAATGAGATCTCTAAGCAGGGACGGCAGGATAAGGCTCCTGAGGGTGAAAAACGCGTCGAGCTTCATATGCACACACCGATGAGCCAAATGGATGCAGTGACGCCGACATCCGCCCTTGTTGCCCAAGCCGCGAAGTGGGGTCATAAGGCTGTTGCCATCACCGATCATGCAGGGGCTCAATCTTTCCCAGAGGCCTACGGCGCCGGTCAAAAACATGACATCAAGATTTTGTATGGTGTCGAAGTGAATCTCGTGAACGACGGTGTGCCAATCGCTTATAATGAAGCACATATACCGCTTTCCGATGCCACCTATATCGTTTTCGATGTCGAGACGACTGGTTTGTCTGCCGTTTATGATACGATCATTGAATTAGCAGCCGTGAAAATTCATGATGGAGACATCATTGATAAATTTGAATCATTCGCTAACCCACATCGACCGTTATCCAATACGATCATCGACTTGACTCATATCACAGATGATATGCTGGTGGATGCACCGGAAGTTTCAGACGTATTGGAAAAGTTCAAGGAATGGGCGGGAGATGCCATTCTTGTTGCGCATAATGCAAGTTTTGATATGGGCTTTTTGAACATGGGCTACAAAAATATTGGGTATCCAAAAGCAACCAATCCCGTATTGGATACGCTGGAATTAGGGAGATTTTTATATCCTGAGTTCAAAAATCACCGGTTGAACACATTGTGTAAAAAGCTCGATATTGATTTGACTCAACATCATAGGGCCATATACGATGCTGAGGCTACGGGGTACCTGATGTTGAAGATGTTGAAGGAAACGATAGCGAGAGGCATTACCCATCATGATCAATTAAATGACAATATGGGAAACGGAAATGCATATCAGCGTTCTCGACCATCTCATTGTACTTTGATTGCACAAACACAGGAAGGCTTGAAAAATCTCTTTAAATTGATTTCATTATCCCATATTAATTATTTTTACAGAGTTCCGAGGATTCCGCGTTCTCAACTAAAAAAATATCGCGAAGGAATTCTCGTTGGTTCTGGATGTGATAAAGGGGAAGTCTTCGAAGGGATGATGCAAAAGGGTTTTGAGGATGTTGTCGAAATAGCCGAGTTTTACGATTATCTTGAAATCCATCCAAAGGATGTTTATCAACATTTGATAGAGCTTGAATTTGTCCGTGATGAAAAGTCGTTAGAGACGATTATTTCAAACATTGTCAAGCTCGGAGAAAAGCTTAATAAACCTGTTGTAGCGACAGGAAATGTGCATTATTTGGACCCGAATGACAAGATATACCGTAAAATCCTTGTGAATTCACAAGGTGGGGCGAATATGCTGAATCGACATAAGCTACCAGACGTCCATTTCCGTACAACGGATGAGATGTTAAGGGACTTTTCCTTCCTTGGTGCCGAGAAGGCAAAAGAAGTCGTAGTCACAAATACGAATAAAATTGCAGATATGATAGAAAACATCAAGCCAATCAAGGACGATCTATATACACCTAAAATCGAGGGTGCAGAAGAAGAAATGCGTGCAATGAGTTATGGAATGGCTAGAAAGATATATGGAGAGAATCTACCGGAAATTGTTGAGGCCCGTCTTGAAAAGGAACTAAAAAGTATTATCGGCCATGGATTCGCCGTTATCTATTTAATTTCTCATAAACTGGTTAAAAAATCATTGAATGATGGCTATCTCGTTGGTTCCCGGGGTTCGGTCGGATCGTCATTCGTTGCGACGATGACAGAAATTACGGAAGTGAACCCGCTGCCGCCTCATTATGTGTGCCCTGTATGTAAGAAATCGGAATTCTTCAATGATGGGTCAGTAGGATCAGGGTTTGACTTGCCTGATAAAGATTGCCCGGATTGTGGCATTGCCTATACGAAAGACGGTCATGATATTCCATTTGAAACGTTCCTTGGATTTAAAGGGGATAAGGTCCCCGATATTGACTTGAACTTCTCTGGTGAATATCAGCCGAAAGCCCATGATTATACGAAGGTCCTATTTGGAGAAGATTATGTGTATCGTGCCGGTACAATCGGTACGGTGGCTGAAAAGACGGCATACGGATATGTTAAAGGCTATTCAGCCGACAATAATATCCATATGCGTGGTGCAGAAACAGATCGCCTTGTCGCAGGATGTACGGGTGTTAAACGGACAACTGGACAGCATCCAGGGGGAATCATCGTTGTCCCGGATTACATGGATATCTATGATTTCTCACCAATACAGTTCCCTGCGGATGACAGAAACTCAGAGTGGAAAACGACTCACTTTGATTTCCACTCCATTCACGATAATATTTTGAAACTGGATATACTTGGTCATGATGATCCGACAGTGATCAGGATGCTTCAGGATTTAAGTGGTATTGACCCAAAAACGATTCCGACAGATGATCCAGAGGTAATGAAGATATTCAGCAGTACGGAATCGTTAGGTGTGACTGAAGATCAAATCATGTGTAAAACCGGGACACTCGGCATACCTGAATTTGGAACGCGTTTTGTTCGACAAATGCTTGAGGACACTAAACCGACGACATTTTCCGAGCTTGTCCAGATTTCTGGTTTATCCCATGGTACCGATGTATGGCTGAGCAATGCACAAGAACTGATTCATAATAAAATCTGTACACTTAGCGAAGTAATCGGTTGCCGGGATGATATTATGGTTTATCTCATTTATCAGGGACTAGACCCTTCCCTTGCTTTTAAAATCATGGAATCCGTACGTAAAGGGAAAGGCTTGTCTGAGGAATTCGAAGAGGAAATGCGTAAGAATCAAGTGCCGGAATGGTATATAGATTCCTGTAAGAAGATTAAATATATGTTCCCGAAAGCACATGCTGCCGCATATGTGTTGATGGCGGTTCGGATTGCCTATTTCAAAGTGCATTTGCCATTATTGTATTATGCAGCATATTTCACGGTTCGTGCCGATGACTTCGAAATAGATGCCATGACACGTGGGTCACAAGCAATCAAGACCAAGATGGATGAAATAAATGTAAAAGGGTTGGATGCTTCCACGAAAGAGAAAAACACACTGACGGTACTTGAGCTAGCGTTGGAAATGTGTGAGCGTGGATACTCTTTCGCCAAGGTAGACTTGTATAAATCGAGTGCAGACCAATTCATCATTGAGGGTAACACGTTAATTCCACCTTTCAATTCGATTCCAGGTCTTGGTACGAATGCGGCGATCAATATTGTCAATGCGCGCAAAAACGGAGAGTTTCTCTCCAAGGAAGATTTGCAACAACGGGGGAAAGTATCCAAGACAATTCTTGAATACCTTGATAAACAAGGCTGTCTCGAGGCTCTTCCAGAACAAAATCAGCTTTCCTTATTTTAAGTGTGGAACTGCCTATGAAAAGGAAGAAACAGACATGATATTTGCAAAAATATCTTGATTATGGTATATTTTTATTGGAAATACTAAGAGGAACCAATGGCAAGAGTGGGGAAACCCACTCTTTCGTGTTGTATTGACCATTTAATTTTGAATCCGAAACCAAGCGCACACAACGCACGTATGGAGGAAACAAATGAGTAAAAAGGTAACGGAAGTTGTAGAAGAATTAGCTCTACCAATTCTTGAAGAATTGCAGCTTGAATTAGTTGAAGTGGAGTATGTGAAGGAAGGCAAGAACTGGTTCCTTCGAGTGTACATTGATAAAGAGACAGGCGTAGATCTTGAAGATTGCGGGAAAACGAGTGAAAAGCTCAGTGAAAAGCTTGATGAAGTCGATCCAATTCCACAAATTTATTTTCTCGAAGTTTCATCTCCCGGAGCGGAAAGGCCTCTAAAAAAAGAGAAGGATTTCCTTAATGCTATCGGTAAAAATGTTTACATAAAAACATACGAGCCCATTTTAAATGAAAAAGAATTCGAAGGAATCATGACCAATTATGATGGGAATGAAGTGACGCTTGAAATCAAAATCAAGACTAGAAAGAAAATAGTCGTCATTCCATTTGAAAAAGTGGCGAAAGCAAGACTTGCCATTACCTTCTCTTAATCAAGCAATTATTAATTAAATATCCGTAAGGGGGATCACCATGAGCAATGAGTTATTGGATGCTCTCTATATTTTAGAACATGATAAAGGAATTTCGAGAGAAGTTTTGATCGACGCGATTGAGGCTGCACTTATATCGGCATATCGCCGTAACTTTAACCAAGCACAAAATGTACGTATCGACTTGAATTTAGGCAAAGGCACCATGCGAGTATTTGCCAGAAAAGATGTAGTCGAGGAAGTATTCGATTCACGTCTGGAAATTTCCGTTGAAGAAGCAAGAGCAATAGATCCAAACTACCAGTTGGAAGATATTGTGGAAATGGAAGTTACGCCTAAGGATTTCGGCCGTATTGCTGCACAAACAGCCAAGCAGGTCGTAACACAAAGAGTGCGTGAAGCTGAACGTGGTATCATTTACGCAGAATTCATAGACCGTGAAGAGGATATCATGACAGGTATCGTGCAACGCCAGGATTCACGTTTCATCTATGTGAGTTTGGGGAAAATTGAAGCATTGCTTCCTGTCAATGAACAGATGCCAAATGAACAGTATAAACCTCACGACCGCATCAAGGTTTTCATTACAAAAGTTGAAAAGACTTCGAAAGGGCCACAAATTTTTGTATCCCGTTCTCATCCAGGTCTTTTAAAACGTTTGTTTGAGATAGAAGTGCCTGAGATTTTTGATGGAACTGTAGAAATCAAATCAGTTGCCAGAGAAGCAGGCGACCGCTCAAAAATTTCTGTACACTCAGATAATGAGGAAGTCGATCCAGTTGGTTCATGTGTTGGCCAAAAAGGACAGCGTGTCCAGGCTATCGTCAATGAATTAAAAGGTGAGAAGATCGATATCGTTAAATGGTCAGAAAATCCTGTTATCTTTGTTGCGAATGCTTTAAGTCCTTCAAAAGTGCTTGAAGTAATCGTTAAAGAAGAAGACAAAGCGACGACTGTCATTGTTCCTGACTACCAACTTTCACTAGCAATTGGTAAGCGTGGACAAAACGCACGCTTAGCAGCCAAACTGACTGGCTGGAAAATTGATATCAAGAGTGAAACGGAAGCCCGCGAAGCTGGTATTTACCCTGTTGAAGAACAGGAGTTCTTATTAAGCCGGGATAGTTATGTGAATGAAGAGGATGAAGAATTCGAAGAGGATAACGAGTAAGGTAGAGGTGAAAATAGATGAATAGCCGAAAAAAAATCCCGATGCGTAAATGTGTTGCCACTGGCGTTATGAAGCCAAAGAAAGAACTCATTCGTATCGTTCGATCTAAAGAAGGGGAAGTCAGCCTTGATCCGACCGGAAAAAAATCGGGAAGGGGAGCTTATTTGACCCTTGATCGGAATATTATCGAGCTGGCCAAAAAGAAAAATGTGCTGGCAAATCACCTTAGTACTCAAATCGATTCTTCCCTTTATGAACAATTGCTTGAATTAGTGGATAAGGAGCAAGACTAACACCATGACCCAACAACAACAATGGATGTCTCTATTAGGTTTGGCCAATCGAGCACGCAAGCTAATTTCGGGTGAAGAATTAGTGGTTAAAGAGATTAGAAGCGGTAATGCCAAAGTTGTTATTTTAGCCGCGGACGCTTCAAAAAACACTGAGAAAAAAATCTCTGATAAGTGCGCATTTTATCAGGTTCCTTTAAAAAGAGTCGAAGACAGATCTATGCTCGGCCATGCTATTGGCAAAGATGCTAGAGTTGCCGTCGCAGTTCTTGATGAAGGTTTTGCACAAAAACTCCGAATGCTGCTCGATTAAATTTACCGGGGGTGAACGTATGACAAAATTGCGTGTATATGAATATGCAAAACAGAAAAACGTTTCAAGTAAAGACGTAATAAATAAACTTAAAGAAATGAATATAGAGGTAACAAACCATATGACAGCATTAGACGATTCAACTGTAAACAAATTAAACGATTCTCTTAAACCAAAAAGCGAAGAACCAACCCAAGCAGCTGCTGAACCGAAAGCAAATGCAACGGTTGCGAAATACGAAGCTGAAGCAGATGAGAAAAGCACGATCAATAAAGAAAAGCTAAAGAAAAAGCCACCAGTTAAACCGTTGGGCACTAAAAAACCATCAGGACAGTTTAGCAGGGGAAGAAATAACCGTAATAAGAATAACAAACAAAGACAATCGGCGCCGCAGGCACCAGTTACAAAACGTAAGGAAAGAGAACTTCCAGAAAAAATTACGTTTTATGAGTCTTTGACTGTCATGGAACTTGGTAAGAAACTTCACCGTGAACCTTCTGAAATCATTAAGAAGCTTTTCATGCTTGGAGTCATGGCTACAATCAACCAAACGTTGGATAAAGATGCTATCGAATTAATCTGTACTGAGTACGGAGTATTGGCTGAAGAAGAGATTCGTGTTGACTTGACAGATCTTGAGTCATTAGTGACTGAAGATGCTTCTGAAGATTTAATCGAACGTCCAGCAGTCGTAACTATCATGGGTCACGTCGATCATGGTAAAACGACATTGCTTGATTCTATTCGCCATACGAAAGTAACAGAAGGCGAAGCGGGCGGAATCACTCAACATATCGGTGCTTACCAAGTCAAAGTCAATGACAAGAAAATCACATTCCTTGATACACCAGGACATGCTGCGTTTACAACAATGCGTGCTCGTGGAGCTTTAATCACGGATATTACGATTCTTGTTGTAGCAGCGGATGACGGTGTAATGCCGCAAACAATTGAAGCGATTAACCATGCTAAAGCAGCGGATGTTCCAATCATTGTTGCTGTTAATAAAATGGATAAAGAAGCAGCTAATCCTGACCGCGTCATGCAAGAATTAACAGAGCATGGTTTAGTTTCTGAAGCATGGGGTGGAGATACGATCTTCGTACCTATTTCTGCCAAAACGGGCGAAGGAATTGATAACTTGCTGGAAATGATTCTACTAGTTAGTGAAGTAGAAGAATATAAAGCCAATCCAACCCGTAAAGCGAACGGAACGGTTATAGAAGCACGTTTGGATAAAGGCCGTGGCTCTGTAGCGACGTTACTAGTCCAAAACGGTACTTTGAAAGTCGGAGACCCAATCGTTATCGGTAACACTTTCGGCCGTGTACGTGCCATGGTCAGTGATCTTGGACGTCGTGTTAAGGATGCAGGTCCATCAACACCGGTTGAAATCACTGGATTGAATGAAGTTCCACAAGCAGGCGACCGTTTCATCGTCTTTGAAGATGAGAAAACAGCCCGCCAAGTTGGGGAAGTACGTGCACAGAGACAACTTGCTTCACAACGTAATGAAAAATCACGTGTAACGCTTGATACATTGTTTGAACAAATGAAAGAAGGGGAAATTAAGGAATTGAACATCATCTTAAAAGCGGATGTTCAAGGTTCTGCTGAAGCAGTAGCCGCTTCCCTGAATAAAATAGAAGTAGAAGGCGCTAAAGTAAAAATCATTCATATCGGCGTCGGTGCTATCACAGAGTCTGATATCATCCTTGCTACCGCTTCTAATGCAATCGTAATTGGTTTTAATGTTCGTCCAGATGCGAATGCGAAGCGTGCCGCTGAATCAGAACAAGTTGATGTTCGCCTTCACCGTATCATATACAAAGCAATTGAAGAGATTGAATCGGCTATGAAAGGGATGCTTGATCCTGAGTTCGAAGAAAAAATCATTGGTCAAGCTGAAGTTCGTACAACTTTCAAAGTATCTAAAGTTGGTACAATTGCTGGTTCATATGTTACCGAAGGAAAACTTACGCGTGACAGCGGAATTCGCTTAATTCGTGAAGGTGTTGTCATTTACGAAGGTGAAATTGACGCATTGAAACGTTTTAAAGATGACGTTAAAGAAGTGGCAACAAATTATGAATGTGGTATTACCATTAAAAATTACAATGACCTTAAAGAGGGCGATGTAATTGAGGCTTATATAATGGAAGAGATCGAGCGTAAATGATCGTTGGATCCGTCCAATGTGAGTGCATGATCTATGACACCCATTCTTTGAAAGAAAAACGAGCTGTGTTGCAACGTGTCATGACACGGCTTAAGCAGAAGCTTAATGTCTCGGTAGCGGAAACGGATTTCCAGGATCTTTGGCAGCGTACTAAGATTTCTATCGTAACCGTTTCATCCTCAAGGAAAGCTACTGAGAGGGAACTTCAAAATGCCCTTAAATTTCTAGATTCATTTCCGGAAATTGAGCGCACAATAACAGATATAGACTGGCTATAAGCTAGCGAGGTGATATTATGAGCCTTCGAGCAAATCGTGTGGGCGAACAAATGAAAAAAGAGCTGAGTGAAATCATCGGCCGCAAAATTAAAGATCCAAGAATCGGATTCGTCACAGTAACGGATGTTGAAGTGACAGGCGATTTACAACAAGCAACAGTTTATATCTCTGTCTTGGGAGACCAGGAGCAACGGGAAAAAACTTTGCAGGGTCTTGAAAAGGCAAAAGGATTCATGCGTTCAGAAATTGGGCAAAGAATTCGCTTGCGTAAAACTCCGGAGTTGTTTTTTGAATTTGATGAATCCGTCGATTATGGTAACCGTATCGAATCATTAATTTCTCAAATCAAAAAAGAGGAAAAACCTTCAGTAAAAGACGAAGAATAAGCAAGCAGTAAATGGAGGCTGACTCAATAAGTGCTTTGCACTTCTTGGCTCGGCCTCTTTTTTTTGAAATGACAAGATTAATGAGGTGAAGGAATGGACGGCATACTCCCATTATGGAAACCAAAGGGAATGACATCCCATGATTGTGTTTTTAAATTAAGGAAGATTTTAAAAACGAAAAAAGTCGGACATACGGGCACTTTAGATCCTGAAGTCACCGGTGTTTTACCGATATGTATCGGCAGGGCAACGAAAATTGCCGAATACTTAACAGAAGCAGGTAAAGCGTATGAAGGGGAAGTGACGCTTGGTTTTTCAACGGCTACCGAAGATGCGACTGGAGAAAAGGTGGCGGAACAAAAGGTAACCGAAACATTTCAACGTTCACAAATCCTTGAGGTATTGAAATCCCTAACAGGAACAATTGAACAAACTCCACCAATGTTCTCAGCTGTCAAGGTAAATGGCAAAAAGCTATATGAATATGCTCGGGCTGGGATAGAAGTGGAACGTCCAACACGGGAAGTAACTATTCATGATATTACTTTACTGGATGACCGTTTAGAATTCAAAGGTGAAACCATTTCCTTCCGGTTTCGTGTCAAGTGTAGCAAAGGAACCTATATTCGGACATTAGCGGTGATGATGGGCGAAAGATTGGGATACCCGGCACATATGTCGGACTTGGTCCGGATTGAAGCGGCTGGCTTTACGCTTGAGGATTGTTTCACGTTCGCTGAGGTGGAAGAATTCATGGAATCAGAAAAGACAGGAGATTTTCTGTTGCCATTAGAACGTGGATTGTTACATTTGCCGAAATTCCAGATTAATGATAAAGTAGCAAAGAAAGTACTTAACGGTGCGGTATTGGAACAAACGGAGGATGTTGTTTTTGAAAAGGGGCAACCATTTGTCATGATGGATCCCACTGATAAGGCGATTGCCATTTATCAAATACATCCCACAAAAGAAGGGTTAATTAAACCTGTCAAAGTTTTCGCACAAGAATCATAGACCGTTTTTGCCGTCGGAAAGAGGAGATTGAAAGGTGAAAGTGATTGCATTAGAGCATCCTCATCAATTTAAACCGGATGACTTCCCTGAGCTTGTCATGGCACTTGGTTTTTTTGATGGCATCCATAAAGGACATCAAACTGTCATCCAAACCGCTAAGCAAAAGGCTCATGAAATGAATCTTATGTCAGCAGTCATGACATTTGATCCACATCCTTCCGCTGTATTAGGGAAGAAAGTGGGAAACATTCGTTATATTACACCACTGGAAGATAAGATAAAAATCATAGAAACGATGGAAATCGATTACCTATTTGTCGTCAACTTCAGTAAGGAATTCGCTTCGATGCTACCTGAGGAGTTTGTGGATGATTACATAGTGGGTCTGAATGTCCGTCACGTTGTAGCAGGTTTTGATTATTCTTATGGCCGCTATGGTAATGGATCGATGGATGATCTACCTGCCTATGCTAAGGGAAGATTTGGTCAAACCGTCGTTGCAAAGCAGACATTCGAGGACGGAAAGGTAAGTTCCACAAGAATCAGGGAGACGCTCAGCAATGGTGATTTTTCTGACTTCTATCATTTAGCGGGTCGTCGCTATGTAACAAAGGGACATGTAGTCCATGGAGAAAAGCGGGGGAGAAAGTTAGGATTCCCGACCGCGAATATTGAAGTGAGTGATGATTACATATTCCCCGCACCTGGCGTATATGCAGTCAGGATTAAAATAAGTGGATCCTGGTATGATGGGGTGTGCAATGTAGGGTATAAGCCGACATTCCATGAAGAAAAACCCGAATATCCTAGCGTAGAAGTTCATGCATTAGGTTTTACAGGAGATATCTATGGAGAACAGGTGTCAGTCGAGTGGCATATCAGGTTGAGAAGCGAGCGCAAATTCTCGGGACTTGAAGAGTTAGTCAACCAGATTGAAATTGACAAGCAAAATACGCAAGCATATTTTGCCGAATTGAACGGGTAACATTGTAAGAAACCAAAAGGATAGAAGACAAGGCTTGCAATTTTGACGGAAAACATGTATTCTATTGTATGTATGAAAATAACCATTGCTTGGCTAGTCGAGACTCCGACGCTGGCTCGGTAATAGGTGATTTTACAGAATTTTAGGAGGAATAATAACATGGCTATTACACAAGAACGCAAAAACGAACTTATCGCTGAGTTCAGAACTCACGATACTGACACTGGATCTCCAGAAGTTCAAATCGCAGTACTAACAGAAGAAATCAACAACTTGAACGGTCACTTACGCACACACAAAAAAGATCACCATTCTCGTCGCGGTCTTCTTAAAATGGTAGGTAAACGTCGTAATCTTTTAACTTACCTACGTAATAAAGACGTTACTCGTTACCGTACACTAATTAACACATTAGGTCTACGTAGATAATTTTTTCAAAAAAAGCGGGAAATTTCCCGCTTTTTTGATGTTATTCAAATGATTTGGACGCTATCAATTTTTAGGCTAAGCCATCGTCCTTTGGACTCGGCAGCCGCCGAGTTTTTTTCTACTCATAAATGATTAAGATATATACATAATTGAATGAATAAATATTTAGTCATATTACTGTTAACACTTGTTTTTTTCGTGCATAATAGTGATAGTTTGGTTATAACTTGAGTTCAATTACTTTCACATATAATGATTTAATTTAATAAAGGTTTAGGTAAACTAAGCCTCTAATAGCGAAGATTCAGAGAGGGGTTTAATAAATGGGACAGGGAAAACATACGTATTCATTTGACTGGGCCGGCCGTAATGTAACGGTAGAAATCGGTCAGTTGGCCAAACAAGCGAACGGAGCCGTTTTAGTCCGTTATGGCGAAACAGCTGTCTTAAGTACAGCAACTGCTTCTAAAGAACCTAGAAACGTCGACTTCTTCCCGTTGACAGTCAACTACGAAGAAAGACTGTATGCAGTCGGTAAAATTCCAGGGGGCTTCATTAAACGTGAGGGTAGACCGAGCGAAAGAGCTATTTTGGCAAGCCGTCTAATTGACCGTCCAATTCGTCCACTATTTGCGGATGGTTTCAGGAACGACGTTCAAATCATCAGCATGGTCATGAGTGTTGATCAAGATTGTTCTACAGAAATGGCAGCAATGCTAGGTTCTTCCCTTGCACTTTCAGTTTCTGACATTCCGTTTGAAGGACCAATCGCGGGCGTAGTAGTAGGAAGAATCAATAATGAATTCATCATAAACCCTACTGTTGACCAACTTGCGAAAAGTGATATCAACTTAACGGTTGCTGGAACAAAGGACGCTATCAACATGGTTGAAGCTGGAGCGAATGAAGTGCCTGAAGAAACAATGCTTGAAGCCATCATGTTTGGACATGATGAAATCAAGAAGGTCATTGCATTCCAAGAAAAAATCGTTGCTGAAATTGGCAAGGAAAAGCTACAAATCACTTTGTATAAAGTGGATGAAGAACTTGAAGCAGAAGTGAAAGGCCTATGTGAGGCGGAACTTAACAAAGCTGTACAAGTTCAGGAAAAACATGCACGTGAAGCCGCCATCAAAGAGGTTAAAGATGATGTGTTGGCTAAATACGAAGAAGAAACTGATGAAGAAAAACTAAAACAAATTAAAGAAATTTTAAATAAACTGGTTAAATCAGAAGTCCGCCGTTTAATCACGGAAGAAAAAGTACGTCCGGATGGCCGTAATCCTGATGAAATCAGACCATTGTCATCTGAAGTTACGATTTTACCACGTACCCACGGCTCTGGATTGTTCACACGCGGACAAACACAAGCACTATCCATTTGTACACTGGGAGCACTAGGAGATGTACAAATTTTGGACGGGCTTGGAACAGAAGAGTCAAAACGCTTTATGCATCATTATAACTTCCCACATTTCAGTGTTGGGGAAACAGGTCCGATCCGCGGGGCAGGACGTCGTGAAATCGGTCACGGTGCACTTGGTGAAAGAGCATTGGAACCAGTCATTCCAAATGATAAAGACTTCCCTTATACAATCAGACTTGTATCTGAAGTACTTGAATCTAATGGATCAACATCTCAAGCAAGTATCTGTGCTAGTACGCTAGCTATGATGGACGCGGGTGTTCCATTGAAAGCACCGGTTGCAGGTATCGCAATGGGTCTTGTAAAAACAGGTGAGCATTATACGATCCTGACTGATATTCAAGGCATGGAAGATCACCTTGGCGATATGGACTTTAAAGTGGCTGGAACATCTAAAGGTGTTACCGCTCTTCAAATGGATATCAAAATTGATGGTCTTTCAAGAGAAATCCTTGAAGAAGCATTGCTTCAAGCTAAAAAAGGCCGCATGCATATCTTGGAATCGATGATTGCTACAATCAATCAACCGCGTGAAAAATTGTCCAAATATGCGCCTAAAATCGTTACAATGACCATTAATCCGGACAAAATCCGCGATGTTATCGGACCTAGTGGTAAACATATCAATAAAATCATTGAAGAGACCGGCGTGAAAATCGATATCGAACAAGATGGTACGGTATTCATTTCTTCAACGGACGAACCAATGATTGAAAAAGCTAAAAAAATCATTGAAGACATCGTTCGTGAAGTCGTTGTGGGTGAACTATACTTAGGTAAAGTTAAACGCATTGAAAAATTCGGTTGCTTCGTTGAGATTTTCAATGGTAAAGATGGTTTGGTCCATATTTCGGAATTGGCTGAAGAAAGAGTCGGCAAAGTGGAAGATGTCGTTTCACTTGGCGATGAGTTATTAGTAAAGGTCACTGAGATTGATAAACAAGGTAGGGTTAACCTTTCTCGTAAAGCTGTACTTAAAGAACAAAAAGAAGCAGCTAATCCTTCTCAATCATAAGAAAAAAGAATATACGGCATGCGGTTCTCTTTATGAACCTGCATGCTTTTTTTGTTTGAAAAGGCTCCATATTTATAAGCATTTCAGCAATTGAAAGTTGTCATGTTCTACCTTGTCCATTTTCTTCATACATTTCTGTATGAAGGGGGCGTAAAAAATGAATAATAAATGGAAGCAGATAGTTGCGATAAGTGCCATTGCAGGTATATCATGGTTATTAGTGCAAAATCCATATACACAAGTTTATTTGACCCAGTTAACGAATCAATCAGTGGCTACCATGAAGCAGGAAGATGAACTGCTTACCGAGATAAAAGGATCAGCCCAAAAATATGAGATTGCACCCCAAGATGCACGAATAGATTCGGTTTGGAAGACCGTTCCTGGGTATAATGGCCTTACGGTCAATATCCAGGCTTCGTATAAAGCAATGAAGAAGGAGGATAAATTCGATAAGGATAAGCTTGTGTATGAACAAGTTCCCCCAAAAGTCCATTTAAAAGATCTTGAGCCTGCACCCATTTACCGGGCACATCCGGAAAAGCAGGTTGTATCATTTTTAATCAATGTGGCTTGGGGAAATGAATACCTACAAGATATGTTGGCTGTGTTGAAGAAGCATAATGTAAAGGCGACGTTTTTTCTAGAAGGGAAATGGACGAAAAATAATCCGGAATTCGCAAAAATGATTGTGGATGGTGGTCATGAAATAGGTAATCATTCATACTCGCATCCTAATATGCAAACCATTTCCTCACAGGCAACACGGGAGGAAATCACCAAGACGAATGAAGTGGTGGAAGCTGTGACGGGCGTGAAGATGAATTGGTTCGCCCCTCCAAGTGGGAGTTATCGAGACGAAACGGTCAAAATTGCGAGTTCTTTAGGAATGGGGACCGTGATGTGGAGTGTGGATACGATTGACTGGCAAAAACCGAGCCCCGAGGTCCTTCAACAAAGGGTCCTTTCTAAAGTTCACCCTGGAGCTTTTATTTTAATGCATCCGACAGAATCTACAGCCAAATCCTTGGAGACGTTAATTATTAATATAGAAAAGAAAGACCTGGAAGTTGTTAAGGTTTCGGAAGCAGTTAGTGAGGAACGTTTGAATCCGTAACGCTTTGGTTACGATAGCAGCATAGAATGATTGGGAGGAATGTTAGTTGATTAAGAAATACACGTGTCAAAATGGAGTAAGAATAGTATTGGAAAATATTCCAACAGTGCGTTCAGCGGCAATTGGAGTTTGGATCAAGACCGGTTCGCGGAATGAAACACCGGAACTGAATGGTGTATCCCATTTTCTTGAGCATATGTTTTTCAAAGGGACGACAACGAGGAACGCGCGTGAAATCGCCGAGTCGTTTGACAGCATTGGCGGCCAAGTGAATGCATTTACTTCAAAAGAGTATACATGCTACTATGCTAAAGTAATGGATAACCATGCAAGCTATGCTCTTGAAATTCTTGCTGATATGTTCTTCAACTCTACATTTGATGAGGAAGAATTGAAAAAAGAAAAAAATGTTGTCTATGAAGAAATCAAAATGTATGAAGATACACCCGATGATATCGTCCATGACCTTTTGAGCAAGGCTGTCTATGAAAATCATCCTCTTGGCTATCCAATCCTTGGTACGGAAAGTACGTTGGAAACATTCAATAGTGAAACACTTAAGAAATATGTTCATGATATGTATACGCCTGATAAAGTCGTCATCTCGATTGCTGGAAATGTGGACGAGAAGTTGATTCAGGAAGTGGAAAGTTACTTTGGTTCCTATCAAGGTGGGGAAGAGCGTCTTGAATTGGTGAAGCCTTCGTTCCATGAAAATAGAATCACTCGTAAAAAAGAGACTGAACAAGCACACCTATGCCTCGGTTTCAAAGGTTTGGAAATCGGAAATGATAAAACCTATAGTCTAGTCACATTGAATAATATCCTTGGAGGTAGCATGAGTAGCCGTCTATTCCAAGAGGTCCGTGAGCAACGTGGGCTGGCCTACTCGGTATATTCTTACCATTCAAGCTACCAGGATACGGGTTTAGTGACCATTTATGGTGGGACAGGCACAAGCCAGCTTGACAGCTTGTATGATACGATCCAGGAGACGCTTGCTACGCTGAAAAGAGACGGAATCACAGAAAAAGAATTGCGAAATAGTAAGGAACAGCTAAAAGGTAGCTTAATGCTAAGCCTTGAGAGCACAAACAGCCGAATGAGCCGTAATGGCAAAAATGAGCTAATGCTAGGTGAGCATCGTTCACTGGATGATATCATCGTCAAGATTGATGAAGTTACGGAAGATAGTGTCAATGAACTAGCAAACCGTATCTTCACAGAACACTCTTTATCGTTGGTGAGCCCTTTGGAAAATTGGGATAAATAAATATCTACGACCTGTTCTTCTGTTTAGGAGAGCAGGTTTTTTTTGGAAGGAAGGGGACGACTATTTTTATAAATGCCTTCTAAGTTCTCTTGATTTCGGATATAGATGGAATTAAGGAGAAAAAAAGGGGGATACGGATTTGAGGCTGAGTGAATTAAGTGGAAAAGAGATAGTCGATGTGAACAGGGCAGAACGATTAGGTGTCCTGGGACAAACGGATTTGGAATTTGACGAAACGGGACAAATTACCACTTTGGTCATTCCTTCAGTAAAGTGGTTTGGGCTTTTCAGAAATGGAAGTGAAATCAGGGTACCATGGAATCACATTAAAAAAGTGGGAACGGATATGCTCATTATCGATTTTAGGGAAGAACTTGAAGCTCATTCGGTGGAAGACGGAGAACATATGGATGGATAGGAATGAAAATGAGAAAAGACTAAAGAGCGCCTTAGCTGGTAATAGCTATAGGCGTTTTTACTTTTCTAATCACCGTTCTTTATTTCAGTACATAAGATGGATGGAGACTGAATGAATATCGGATAACAAAACGCCTTCAAGAGTTGATCTTGGGCGAGGAGTGGGTTGGATTTTTAAAAAGAAGGTGACGATTTAATGCTCACAGACATGCAAATCGCTGTAATCGGTGGGGATGCGCGTCAGCTTGAAGTTGTTCGTAAACTGACTGAGCTAGATGCGAAGCTGTTTTTAGTAGGGTTTGAACAGCTTGACCATGCGTTTACAGGTGCGGTTAAGGAGAAATTAGAAGATATAAATTTTACGGAACTGGATGCAGTTATCTTGCCTGTGCGAGGGACGGATTCAACCGGTAAAGTGGAAACCATCTTCTCCAGTGAAGATGTTTTCTTGACCGAGTCCATGATAAATGACACGCCAAAGGATTGTGTATTTTATTCAGGAATCAGTAATGATTACCTCGATCGACTATTCAAGGAAGCAAATCGTAAACTAGTACTCTTATTTGAACGAGACGATGTAGCGATATACAATTCGATTCCCACCGTAGAGGGCGCAATCATGATGGCTATTCAACACACGGATTTTACCATCCATGGATCGGATGTTGCCGTTCTAGGCCTAGGAAGGGTTGGGATGAGTGTGGCACGATCATTTCAAGCTCTTGGAGCCAAAGTGAAGGTAGGGGCGAGGAAAAGCGAAGATATTGCGAGAATTACTGAAATGGCGATAATCCCTTTTCATCTAAATGATCTTGCGTCCGAAATGAAAAATGTTGATATTTGCATTAATACCATCCCTTTTCCCATCATTACAGCAGACGTTCTTGCAAACATGCCCGTTCACACTTTGATTATTGACCTTGCTTCAAAGCCTGGGGGGACGGATTTTCGTTTTGCGGAAAAAAGGGGAATTAAAGCGTTATTGGCGCCAAGCCTACCGGGGATAGTGGCCCCGAAAACTGCCGGTCAAATTTTGGCGAATGCACTTGGGGTCTTGATCCAAGGGGAATTCTTGAAAAGAAAGGGGAAAAAATTATGAGTCTGAAAGGTAAACGGATCGGTTTTGGATTGACAGGATCGCATTGCACATACGATAGTGTGTTTCCCGAGATAGAAAAACTTATAAATGAAGGGGCAGAAGTCATTCCGATTGTGACATCCACTGTTCAAAATACGGAAACACGCTTTGGAAATGGGGAGGACTGGGTTGCACGTATAGAAAAATTGACGGGAAATGAA
The DNA here is from genome assembly GCF_050278025.1 of Peribacillus sp. NPDC097197. Lineage (NCBI taxonomy): Bacteria > Bacillati > Bacillota > Bacilli > Caryophanales > Bacillaceae > Peribacillus > Peribacillus sp. NPDC097197. The sequence goes on from NZ_JBNNST010000024.1 coordinate 18,791, forward strand.
GCCGTTGATACAATCGTCAAAGCAGAGCCATTAGGACCTAAATTGCCGCTAGACTGCATGGTCATTGCTCCGTTGACCGGGAATTCGATGAGTAAGATGGCAAATGCCCTTACAGATTCGCCTGTACTTATGGCTGCAAAAGCGACGATGAGAAATCACCGTCCAGTTGTGGTTGCGATTTCAACCAACGATGCCCTTGGTTTGAATGGTGTAAATTTAATGAGGCTGATGGCTGCAAAGGATATCTATTTTGTTCCATACGGCCAAGATAATCCGGTAGGCAAACCGAGCTCGATGGTGGCGAGAATGAGTTTGATTCGGGATACCATCGTGGCGGCAATAGAAGGAGAACAAATACAGCCAGTGATTATTGAAAGGTTCAAAGATGATGTAATCTAATTGTCGTTCCATAATGCCTAAATCCAGGAAATGTCATTTGTTCATGCTTTGCAACCAGTTGGAATTATCGTTAAGAACCAAAAACAATCTATACTACCAGAATATTTTGTTAAAGTGCGTTCTTTCGAATGTTAATGTGTTAAAATATATGATATTCTGAGCAAGTAGAAATAATTAGACAAATTATAAACCAACTTTTAGAGATAGAAAAGGAGTATGGACAAATGACCGGGACACAGGGATTGCATATTGCAGTAGTAGGAGCGACTGGAGCAGTAGGACAACAAATGATTTCAACACTTGAACAACGGGATTTACCGATTAAGAAAATCATCTTTTTATCATCGGCTCGTTCTGCAGGGACTAAATTGTCATTTAAAGGCGAAGAAATCGAAGTTCAGGAAGCAAAACCTGAAAGCTTTGAAGGCATAGATATCGCTCTTTTCAGTGCAGGAGGAAGTGTGTCTAAGGAATTGGCTCCTGAAGCAGTAAAAAGAGGAGCGATAGTAGTAGATAATACAAGCGCGTTCCGCATGGATGAAAATGTTCCGCTTGTTGTACCGGAAGTAAATGAAGAGGACTTGAAACAGCATAACGGGATCATTGCCAACCCGAATTGCTCAACAATCCAGATGGTTGTTGCATTGGAACCAATCCGTCAAGAGTTTGGTTTATCAAAGGTAGTCGTTTCAACATACCAGGCAGTATCTGGAGCTGGAGTCGCTGCGATAAACGAACTAAAGGATCAGGCTCGTGATCTTCTGGATGAAAAAGAAATCGAACCAAAAATCTTGCCGGTAAAAGGGGATGCCAAGCATTATCAAATTGCTTTCAATGTCATTCCACAAATCGATAGGTTCCAAGATAATGGATTCACGTTTGAAGAAATGAAAATGATTAATGAAACAAAGAAAATCATGCATATGGAAGAGCTACCTGTAGCGGCAACTTGCGTAAGGCTTCCTGTTGTAACGGGGCATTCGGAATCCGTATACATCGAAGTCGAAAAAGAAGGCATTTCTGCGTCTGAGATCAAGAATTTGATGAAAACGGCACCGGGAGTCGTATTAGAAGATGAGCCAGAACAACAGGTTTATCCAACGCCTGCATCATCTGTCGGCAAGAATGACGTATTCGTTGGCCGGATCCGTAAAGATTTAGATGAAGATAAAGGCTTCCATTTATGGATAGTTTCCGATAATCTATTAAAAGGGGCAGCATGGAATTCTGTCCAAATAGCTGAAAGCCTTTTAAAATTAGGGTTAGTGACAGTTAAGTAAGGTAAAAACTCAAGCAGCTAAGACTTGTCAACATGATAGAGAGTTAGGTCAGCTTCCTTAACGGGGGAGCTGGCTTATATTTGGGGTGAGAATAGTGAAAATAATCGTCCAGAAATTCGGTGGGACATCAGTCCGGGACGAAGAGAGCCGGGCCCATGCCAAGAATCATATCGAAAGGGCAATTAAAGAAGGCTACAAAGTGGTGGTCGTTGTTTCTGCCATGGGTAGGAAGGGCGATCCATATGCGACGGATACGTTACTTTCTTTAGTGAATGGTTCCAACGCCCGCCTCTCCAAGCGGGAACAGGATTTACTAATGTCGGTAGGGGAAACGATCTCTTCTGTCGTATTTACGAATATGTTATTGGAACATGGAATCGAGGCTACTGCATACACAGGTGCTCAAGCAGGGTTCCAGACGAATTATGAATTTTCGAGTGCGAAAATCATTGAAATGAAATGTGACCGTCTTCTGAAAGAACTTGAATTGAAGGATGTCGTCGTGGTCGCAGGCTTCCAAGGGGCCGCTAAAAATGGGGACATGACAACTATTGGACGAGGTGGAAGTGACACTTCGGCTGCTGCATTGGGGGCGGCTTTACAGGCTGACCGCGTTGATATTTTCACGGACGTCGAAGGTATCATGACCGCTGATCCACGGATTGCAGAGCATGCACGCCCATTATCGATCGTTTCTTATACTGAGGTATGCAATATGGCATATCAAGGTGCTAAAGTCATCCATCCCCGCGCGGTCGAAATTGCTATGCAGGCAAAAGTACCAATCCGGATTCGTTCGACATACAGTGAAGGGTTGGGAACTCTGGTTACCAGTGTCAATAAAGGAAGCCAAGGTAGTGATATCAGGGAAAGACTCGTTACAGGAATCGCTCATGTTTCGAAAATCACCCAAATTAAGGTGAATGCAAAAAAAGGACAATATAATTTACAGGCAGAAGTGTTTAAAGCAATGGCAAATGCATCTATTTCCGTAGACTTTATCAATATTTCTCCGCATGGTGTCGTGTATACGGTCACGGAAGAGATGACCGAACTTGCACTTTCCATTCTTACAGGAATGGGACATGAGCCTCTCGTTGAGCGGAATTGTGCGAAGGTATCAGTCGTGGGCGCAGGCATCAACGGAGTACCTGGGGTTGCATCAAAAATTGTCACAGCATTATCGGAAAATGAAATCTCGATTCTACAATCCGCGGATAGCCATACGACTATATGGGTTCTAGTGAAGGAAGAAGATTTAATCAAGGCTGTAAATTCACTTCATGATGCATTCCATTTACATGAAATAGAAGCAGAATAATCTATATAGAGGTTTTAAAAATTAAAGAGGTGTTAAATAATGATATTTGGTAGAGTATCAACCGCAATGGTCACCCCTTTCGATAGCAAGGGAAACGTTGATTTTCAAAAAACAACTAAATTAGTCAATTACTTATTATCGAACGGAACGGATTCGCTTGTACTTGCGGGTACAACTGGGGAATCACCGACATTATCCTCGGAAGAGAAGATAGCCTTGCTTCGCCATGTCACCAAGGTTGTAGAAAAACGGGTGCCAATCATCATGGGAACTGGGAGCAATAACACATATGCTTCCATTGAGCTGACTAAAAAAGCAGAAAAGAATGGCGCCGACGCAATCATGTTGGTGGCTCCTTATTATAGTAAAACGAATCAGGAAGGCCTATACCAACATTTTAAAGCGATTGCCGAAAGTACGATATTGCCGGTCATGGTTTATAACATTCCGGGACGTGCTTCGGTCAATATTGAACCGGAGACCATTATTCGCCTTGCGGAAATACCGAATATCGTGGCTGTGAAAGAGGCGAGCGGCGATTTAAACGCCATGACCCAAATTATTGCCGAAACGGATGAAGATTTCGCTTTATATAGTGGCGATGATGCTTTAACCCTTCCTGTACTAGCAATCGGTGGGGTTGGGGTCGTATCGGTTGCTTCCCATGTAGCCGGGAATGAAATGCAGAAAATTGTTGAAGCTTTCGTCACTGGGAACTTATCGGAAGCGGCGAGACTTCATCAGGAGCTACTCCCGCTCATAAAAGGCTTATTTGCAGCACCAAGCCCTGCGCCTGTTAAAACGGCTCTTCAAATTCGTGGCATAGATGTAGGCTCAGTCAGGTTACCAATTGTACCATTGACTGAAAAAGAGCGCTTAACGCTCATATCCGTCTTAAATAAATAAAAATAATCACCAAACAAGCTGATCGTTTAATGATTGGCTTGTTTTTACATAGAGAATGATTAGTTTTGGGATTCCCGTATTATTTTCTTTCCAGTTATAGGATAAAGGCTTATACTTCTAATAGTCTTTTCTTTAAAAAAGACAAAAATTGAGAAGTGGGACCTATACATATACGCATGGCCAAGTAGAGGAAAAAATCTTTCTAAAAATGGTATGTGTTGTCATGTTTTTTGAACTTGAGTTATAATGAAATCATTGGAACTTATGAACGGCTATTTTTTAAGGAGGATATTCGATTGGGTAAAGATAAAAATAATGGAATTAAAGTGATTTCTCTTGGGGGACAAGGGGAACTTGGTAAAAATATGTATGTAGTTGAGGTGAACGATGACCTTTATCTTTTGGATGCAGGTTTGATGTTGCCGGAAGAAGAAATGCTTGGCATCGATGCTGTCATACCTGATATTTCTTATTTGATGGATAACAAAGAACGGATTCAGGGGATTTTTATAACGCATGGTCATGAAGATCATATGGGAGCCCTAGCTTATGTATTGAAGTATTTACCTGTTCCTGTTTATGGGACAAAGTTAACACTAGCGCTGATTAAGACTAAGTTGAAGGAAGATGGCTTTAATGGCCGGGCAATTTTTACTGAGATTGACTCTGATTCCCTTTTGAGTTTCCCAGAGGCTGCTGTTTCCTTTTTCCGTACGAACCATAGTATCCCTGATTCTGTGGGAGTGGTCATCCATACTCGTGAAGGGGCCATCGTCTACACCGGTGATTTCAAGTTTGATCAAGCTGCGACCGAACTGTATAAACCGGAAATAGGCAAAATGGCAAGTATAGGAGAAGAAGGGGTCCTGTGTCTCCTATCTGATAGCACAGGGGCGGAGAAACCAGGCTATACACCATCCGAAGCGGTAGTGGCCAAGGATATTACCGAAGCTTTCCGTTCCACAACCGGAAGAATTATCGTTGCCTGCTTTGCTTCGAACGTAAATCGAATTCAGCATGTTTTCAATGCGGCTGCAGCGAATAAAAGGAAAGTGGCCGTTGTTGGAAAAAGTCTGAAGCGGGTATATGAAACAGCCTTAAATCTAGGTTACTTAAAAGTGGAAGAAGATTTAATCATTCCGGTCAGTGAAATCAGCCAATACGAAGACCGTGAAATTGTGGTGCTATCAACGGGTCATCAAGGGGAGCCGATAGCGGCACTTCAAAAAATGGCGAAGCAGACTCATAAGCAAGTTACGATTAAGAAAGGGGATACGGTCTTGATCAGTGCGTCCCCACTACAGGGTGGAGAACTCATTCTATCAAAAACCGTCGACTTACTTTACCGGGTGGGTGCGGAAGTCGTTTCTTCTAATAAATATAAGGTCCATGTTACGGGCCATGGTAGTCAGGAAGAATTGAAAATGATGATCAACCTGATGAACCCTAAGTTTTTCATACCGGTACATGGGGAATACCGTCACCTTTATTCTCACCAAAAAGTAGGTATCTCTGCCGGAATCAAGCCGGAAAACATCATGATTGCTGAAAAAGGTGACGTCATTGAAATGAATGGTGATAAGATTGCCCTTTCAGGCAAGGTAACTGCTGGAAATATTTTAATTGATGGCAGTGGTGTTGGTGATGTCGGGAATATCGTACTCCGTGATCGCCGTCTGTTATCACAAGATGGTATATTGATTGTTGTTGTCACGTTGAATCGACAAGATAAGAGCATTGCTGCAGGTCCGGAAATCATCTCCCGTGGATTCGTATATGTACGTGAATCAGAAAAAATGATGACGGAAGCAACAGCCATTGTCAATGAGATAGTGAAGAAAAACGGTTCTCGTCAGCCTTTCGATTGGTCCACGCTGAAACAGGAAATGCGTGATGCGCTAAACCAATTCTTCTATGAAAAAACAAAGCGTCGCCCGATGATATTACCCATCATCATGGAATATTAATAAAGAAGGGATTTTCATACCCCTTTTTCAAATAAGTGAAAATGCAAAAGGCAGCAACGTTCATACAACGTTTCTGCCTTTTTGTATTCCTTTCGATTTCGATTTTTATAAGGGGCAAGGCTTTTTCTCATGCAGGCTATCTGACTGGAAGAATGAAGTTTAAGACTCGAGACATAATAAGGGCATAGGCTTTTGAGAAAGGGGTTGCCATAAGTGGATACACCATTACCAAATGAAAATGAAGGACGGCAGGAAGGTAAAAATTCAACTTTAATTGAGAAGATTCAGCAGTTGGGAACAACAAGTGTCCCACAATTATCGAAAGACTCAAAAATCCATTGTTTGACGATCATTGGTCAAATTGAAGGTCACATGCAACTTCCTCCACAAAATAAAACGACAAAGTATGAGCATGTTATTCCTCAAATTGTTGCGATTGAACAAAATCCTAATATTGAGGGGTTACTTGTCATTTTAAATACCGTCGGAGGAGACGTGGAAGCGGGACTAGCCATTGCCGAGATGTTAGCTTCCTTGTCTAAGCCGTCCGTCTCCATCGTTTTAGGCGGCGGACATTCCATTGGGGTGCCGATTGCCGTATCTTGTGATTATTCCTTTATAGCAGAGACGGCGACCATGACGATCCATCCTATTAGGTTGACAGGTATGGTCATTGGAGTACCGCAAACATTTGAATACTTAGATAAAATGCAGGAACGGGTCATAAAGTTTGTCACACGGCATTCCAATGTTACCGAAGACAGTTTTAAAGATCTAATGTTCGCTAAAGGAAATTTAACGAGGGATATAGGCACGAATGTAATCGGGGTGGAAGCGGTCGATGTAGGAATGATTGATGGTGTCGGAGGAGTAGGGCAGGCGATGAGGAAACTGAATGAATTCATGGAGGAAAGAAGTACAAATAAAGGAGAAGAGGGGCTACTGCAATGACACTTTATACGATCGTTCCAGAAGAAATCATCTTCCCTCATCCCCATGAGAAAATTGCACAAATGATTGAAATGAAGGTGAATGGGGTTCATGTTATGGTGGAACATGAAGGAGGAAGTTCGTTTCGCATTGATCGGATCGTGAGTACGAATCCTGAGGATTACATGAAGACCAATGTACAGCCTGGTGAAGTCGTCAATGTATTCGAACCGTTGAGAAATTAGAAAAAAGGACCAACGGAGAGAAATCATGATATACTAATGAAAAAATTAGCAGCCCTTTGGCTGCTTTATTCATTGGTTTGATTTTTCCATGTTAGATAAGACACGATCAAGGGACAACATGATATTTTTTTGATATAATCGATGAACGAACGTTTGTTTCCTATTGAGTTGTACCATACGAATGGAAAGAAGTTTCAAGAAGAATCAGGTGATTTTATGGTGAAGAAGAAAAAAAGGACAAAGAAAAGTTCAGAAAAATTAAAGATTACGCTTAAATATGAATTGATTGGTCTGATCATAATAAGTCTGGCCGTCATTGCCATTGCAAAACTAGGGGCAGTGGGAAATGGTACCGTCCTTTTAGTCCGTTTCTTTATGGGGGAATGGTATATCCTATTTTTATTAGGGGCAATAGCGGCGGGCTTTTATTTAATGATTAAAAGAGAAGTTCCATATTTATTGAAACGGCAGTTAATTGGCTTGTATTTCATTGTTGCGAGCATGCTACTGCTTAGTCATGTCACCCTCTTTAATTTATTGGCCGAAGGTGGTCCTTTCGCAAAGCCAAGTGTCATTTCGAATACTTGGGAATTGTTCTGGATGGAAGTGACTGGAAATGCTAGCACAAAAGATCTTGGAGGTGGGATGGTTGGAGCTGTTTTATTCGCTGCTTCTTATTTCTTGTTCGATGAAGCGGGTTCAAAAATCGTATCCATCGTCCTAATAATCATCGGGATTGTATTACTGACTGGGAAAACACTAGGCGATACTCTTGGTAAATTTGCCTTTGCCCTTGGTAGCTTTGTTAAAAGGCAATGGACCGCGTTTAGTGATGACATGAAAACATGGAATAACGATAAGAAACAGAAGAAAAAAGATCCGGTCAAAAAGAAAAAACGTGAAAAAGAACCAGTGGAAGAAGAGGTTCATGCCACACAGCAGGAAGAAGAGACACAACAAGTGGCGACAGAACGTATTATTTCAAGCTTTGCAGATAAAGCATACGGTGATGATGAAAAGGATGAACAACCGTCTGCTGAAACGCTACCTTCGGCTGAAGAAGAAGAACATGACGATCCTGTTCCTGCCATCAATTTTACGGAAGTAGAAAATAAAGAATATGCTCTACCGCCACTTTCCTTGTTATCGCAACCGAAAAAAACGGATCAAAGTGGAGAGTATCAATTAATTCATGAAAATGCGGCAAAACTTGAACGTACTTTTCAGAGCTTTGGGGTCAAAGCAAGAGTCACTCAAGTTTATTTGGGACCGGCTGTAACTAAATATGAAGTGCACCCGGATGTAGGGGTGAAAGTCAGTAAAATAGTGAGCCTTTCCGATGACCTGGCACTGGCACTTGCAGCTAAAGATATCCGGATGGAAGCACCGATTCCAGGTAAATCGGCGATTGGCATTGAGGTGCCGAATTCTGAGGTGGCAATGGTTTCCCTTAGAGAAGTATTGGATGCAAAAGAAGTGGACAAGCCGGATGCCAAGCTGCAAATTGGTCTAGGCCGAAATATTTCCGGTGAAGCGGTTAAGGCGGAACTTAATAAAATGCCCCATTTACTGGTAGCGGGGGCTACAGGCAGTGGTAAATCCGTCTGTATCAACGGCATTATCACAAGTATCTTGATGCGGGCAAAACCTCATGAAGTGAAGATGATGATGATTGATCCGAAAATGGTGGAACTCAATGTGTATAATGGAATTCCGCATTTACTGGCACCAGTCGTGACTAATCCGAAAAAAGCGGCCCAAGCTTTGCAAAAAGTGGTCAGTGAAATGGAACGACGCTACGAGCTCTTTTCACATACGGGTACGCGTAATATAGAAGGCTATAACGATTACGTTAACCGTTTTAACAGTGAGGAAGATTCCAAACAACCGTTGTTACCCTATATAGTAGTGATAGTCGATGAGCTGGCTGATTTGATGATGGTGGCTTCAAATGACGTGGAGGATGCTATCACACGTCTTGCACAGATGGCAAGGGCAGCGGGCATCCACTTAATCATAGCCACTCAGCGACCGTCTGTAGATGTTATTACGGGGGTCATCAAGGCCAACATCCCATCCAGGATTGCTTTTAGTGTCTCCTCCTCAACGGATTCTAGAACCATACTCGATATGGGAGGTGCGGAGAAACTGTTAGGCCGTGGAGATATGCTATTTTTACCTGTTGGATCTTCAAAACCAATTCGCGTCCAAGGGGCTTTCTTATCTGATCATGAAGTTGAAGAAGTGGTCACTTACGTCATTTCCCAACAGAAAGCCCAGTACAACGAAGAAATGATACCGGATGAGATACCGGAGACGTCAAGCGGTGAAGTCGAAGATAGCTTATATGGGGAAGCGGTGGCTTTAATTACCGAAATGCAGACAGCTTCTGTCTCTATGCTTCAGCGCCGTTTCAGGATTGGCTATACACGGGCTGCAAGGTTAATCGATGAAATGGAAGCAAGGGGAATCGTCGGTCCATATGAAGGAAGTAAACCACGTAATGTGTTAATTTCCAAAGATGATCATGATGAAGCACATTTATCTTAGGTATAAAAAAATACCGGGCAGCTGCCCGGTATTTTTTAATTTACTGTCGCTTCGTCTAGATGCTCTAGGCAGAAGGCAGTAATCATGGCTACTTCTTCATCTTCTAACTCGAAATCAAACAGTTGATCGCTGCCTTTTTCTAGAATGTCATATTTAACAAGTCTGCCATTCTGTTCTTCGACAACAAATAAAACCCGGATATATAAACCGTTCTCTGAAAAGAGTTCGTCCTCTTCCGGAACTTCAATATCTAAAAAGTATTCAAAGCGGTCTCCGGATAAGATTCCGAATGGGTCGGTCAATTTTTCTACGGTATATTCTGTAATGTTTAACATAATTCGATCATCCCTTCAAAGAAGATAAGTTCTATTATACAGCAAAACGGATTCTTGGAAAGAAAGCAGTGTCATTTTCGCAATAAGAATTTTACCCATGACCAATAGTTGGATTAGGGCAAATAATCGTAAGATTTGCAACGTTTTTACTACGTGGAAGAAAATAGGGGGGTATATTCTACTAAATTCTTTTCAGTTAATTAGTAAAACTCTATTTATTTATAGTTGAAAAAATGTTATATTATTTTCGATTAGTAGGAATGATTCAACATCAGATGTCTGATGTCTTAAGAAACAAGCTGGGGGAAACTGTATGTCTATTAAATCAGATAGTCGACATTTATATTTGCAGGTCATTGATTACCTGAAGCAAGATATTGAATCAGGAGTTTACAAGGAAAATGAAAAATTTCCTTCTGAATTCGATCTTGCAAAAAAGCTAGGAGTGAGTAGAGCGACGCTTCGTGAAGCACTGCGAATTTTAGAAGAAGAAAATATCATCATTCGCCGCCATGGAGTCGGAACCTTTGTCAATCCTAAGCCACGGTTCACTTCAGGTATCGAGCAACTAAAAAGTGTCACGGATATGATTGAGGAGGCAGGGATGAAGCCGGGGACGTTTTTCTTAAGTTCGACGACTCAAGAACCAACAGAAGAGGATATCCGCAGGTTTTCATGTACACCGGATGAACGCATCGTGATTATTGAACGTGTAAGAACAGCGAATGGTGAGCCTGTCATCTACTGTATCGATAAAATTCCTGAATCTATTCTCTCGGTGAATTTCGACCGTAATGATGAGTCTCTTTTTGATATATTGGAAAGGGACGCTGATAGGAAAATCACCCATGCCGTAGCTGAAATAGAGCCTATCGGATACCATGAGAAGGTTTCTCCTATCCTTAAATGTACGCCTGAAGCTGCCTTGCTCGTTCTAAAGCAGATGCATCTGGATGACTGGGACCAGCCTATCTTGTATTCTGTTAACTACTTTAAAGCCAATATGTTCAGTTTTCATGTCCTTCGGAAACGGGTGTAGGCATAGTCCCTTACATAAGGATGAATGCAAACGTTTGTTTCCACTATGGCACACCGCTAACCGTTTCGTTTTTTTGCGGACCATTGAAAACGCAAACATGAATGACTTTTCAGAACATTCCTGCTCAAACCATCAATCTTAGGAGGAAAAAAAATGAAAAAGCGTAAATTGGGTTTAGCTCTTTCGCTTGTTCTTGCTGCTGGTACATTATTGGGGGCTTGTGGTAATTCAGAGGACGATGATAAAGAATCTTCTACTGGGAAAGACAAGAAAGATAATTTCACAGTAGCGATGGTGACCGATACGGGTGGAGTTGATGATGAGTCTTTCAACCAATCCGCTTGGGTAGGAATTCAGGACTTCGGGAAAGAAAATAACTTGAAAAAAGGTAAGGATGGATACAATTACCTGCAATCGAAATCGGATGCTGACTATGCAAAGAACTTGAATACGCTTGTCCGTGAAGATTACAGTTTGATTTATGCCATTGGTTTCTTATTAGCAGAATCAGTTGAAGAAGTAGCTGACCAACGTCCTGATTCACATTTTGCTATCGTCGATACTGTTGTGGATAAACCGAATGTTGCAAGTATTAATTTCAAAGAACAGCAAGGTTCCTTCTTGGTTGGGGTTATAGCTGGACTTCAAACGAAAACGAACAAAGTCGGTTTCATCGGCGGAGTTGAATCCGAATTAATCAAAAAATTCGAAATCGGATTCAAAGCTGGTGTATTGGCAGTAAACCCGAAAGCAAAAGTAGAAGTCAAGTATGCCGGTGATTTCAATAAGGCTGATATCGGTAAATCTACTGCTGGGTCTATGTACTCTTCAGGAGCAGATATCATTTATCATGCTGCTGGCGGTACGGGTAAAGGTGTATTCACTGAAGCAGTGGAACAAAAACAAAAAGATCCTAAGAGAGAAATTTATGTAATTGGTGTGGATAGTGATCAAGTTAAACTGGGAGATGTTCCAGGAACAGATGAAAATGTTACATTAACATCCATGATCAAACGCGTTGATATTGCGGTTAAAGACCTTTCTACAAAAGCGAAGGATGGAAAATTCCCTGGTGGAGAAACCATTGAATATGGTATCGAAGAGAATGGTGTAGGCATTTCAGAATCGAAAGACAATGTTTCTGAAGAATCTTTAAAAGCAGTAGAAGAATGGACTGCGAAAATCAAGTCAGGTGATTTAGTGGTTCCTGGCACGGATGATGAATTCAAAAAATTCCAAGAAGAATTATAATCAGAAAGATCGAGAGGGAGTAGGGAACATTTTCCTATTCCTTCTTTTCCCCAAAAACGCTGGTGGAAAAAAATGAATGAAAGACTATGAAAGATTCATAGTTTCTCATTTGGTTTTTTCTAATAAGGTAGGGATAAGCCAATCTTCTAGTTAAGTTTCATATACTCTCATTTAGGGGTTGATTATACGTGGATTATGTAATTGAGATGCTGAACATCCGAAAGGAGTTTCCTGGAATCGTCGCTAATGATAATGTAACCCTTCAAGTGAAAAAAGGGGAGATTCACGCATTATTGGGTGAAAATGGTGCCGGAAAATCGACATTGATGAATGTTCTGTTTGGACTTTACCAACCAGAACAAGGGGAAATTCGAGTGAATGGAGAGCCCCATAAAATCACAAGTCCAAATATTGCAAATGATTTAGGAATCGGGATGGTGCATCAGCATTTTATGCTTGTTGATCCTTTTACTGTCACTGAAAATATCATTTTGGGAAAAGAACCTTCAAAGGCTGGGAAAATTGATTTAAAAGAGGCGAGTGAAGAAGTTCGGAAACTATCGGAACAATACCAGCTTCGTGTTGACCCTCATGCGAAAATTGCCGACATTTCGATAGGGATGCAACAACGTGTCGAAATTTTGAAAACACTCTACCGTGGGGCAGAGATTCTCATATTCGATGAACCTACGGCCGTATTGACCCCTCAAGAGATTAAAGAGCTGATAACGATTATGAAGGCGCTCGTTAGAGAAGGGAAATCTATCATTTTGATCACCCACAAACTTAAGGAAATCATGGAAGTTTGTGATCGTGTGACAGTCATCCGTAAAGGACAAGGAATTGGGACGGTTACTGTCAGTGAAACAAACCCCAATGAACTAGCTAGTTTAATGGTTGGCCGGGAAGTCCTATTTAAAACGGAAAAAACGGAAGGTACCCCAACGGATGTCGTTTTAGATGTAAAAGGACTTGAAGTGAAGGATGCCAGGGGAGTTTCAGCCGTAAGGAACCTGGATTTAACCGTCCGTGCTGGAGAAATCGTCGGTATCGCAGGAGTGGATGGCAATGGTCAATCCGAACTCATTGAGGCTTTGGCCGGTTTAAGGAAAACGACAGCTGGTAGCATTCAATTGAATGGCAAGGAAATCCGGAATCTAAAACCACGGAAAATTACGGAATCAGGGGTAGGACATATCCCGGAAGACCGTCATAAGCATGGCTTGGTCCTCGATTATAGCATTGGGGAAAACATTGTCCTGCAAACGTATTATCAACAGCCATTTTCCAAAGGTGGAATCTTGAATTCAAGAAAAATATTCGAAAAAGCTCGTTCTTTAATTAAATCTTATGATGTTCGTACACCAAGTGAGTATACACCTGCAAGGGCTCTATCGGGAGGAAACCAGCAGAAAGCAATCATCGGCCGGGAAGTTGATAGAAACCCGGATTTATTGATTGCCGCACAGCCCACTCGAGGACTCGATGTTGGAGCGATTGAATTTATTCATAAACGTTTGATTGAACAACGTGATGCGGGCAAGGCGGTACTTCTCATCTCATTCGAACTGGATGAAATCATGAATGTGAGCGATAGAATTGCTGTTATATACGAGGGAGAAATCGTGGCCATTGTCAATCCTAAAGAAACGACAGAACAGGAACTTGGGCTTCTTATGGCTGGCAGTAAACGGACGGGAGCAGGTGAGAAACAACATGACTAAAGACAAAATCATGAAGTTTGTATCTAAATATTTATCCAAATTACTAAACCCGGTGATTGCCGTCATCCTCGGTTTAATTGTAGGGGCTATCATCATGTTGGTCAGTGGATACGATCCAATTGCAGGATATGGTTCCATGCTTGGCGGCATTGTTGGGGATTCTTATTATGTGGGAGAATCAGTCAGGACGATCATCCCTTATATCCTTACCGGTTTGGCGGTCGCTTTTGCTTTTCGTACGGGTCTATTCAATATCGGTGTTGAAGGACAATTAATCGTAGGCTGGCTGGCTGCAGTATGGGTAGGAATTGCTTTTGAACTTCCTGGGATCATTCATTTACCTTTAGCGATTTTAGCAGGGGCCGCTGCAGGAGCTCTGTGGGCCTTTATCCCGGGGTATTTAAAAGCGAAATTTCGTGTACACGAAGTAATCGTTTCTATCATGCTAAATTATACGGCCTTATATGTAACGAACTATTTAATCCGGAACGTATTGACGGACAAGCTGGATAAAACAGAGAGAATTGCTGATTCTGCTTCTCTTCGTTCACCTTTCTTTGAAAGTATGACCGATTATTCCCGGATGCACTGGGGAATTGTCGTAGCCATCATATGTGTGATCATCATGTGGTTCATTTTAGAAAAAACCAAAACCGGTTTTGAATTGAAAGCGGTTGGATTTAATCAGCATGCATCTGAGTACGCAGGGATGAGCGTCAATAAGAACATTATCCTATCCATGGTCATTTCAGGTGCATTCGCTGGTCTTGCTGGAGCGATGGAAGGATTGGGTACATTCGGATATGCTGCCGTAAAAGGCGGATTCACAGGTATGGGATTTGATGGTATCGCAGTCGCGTTACTCGGAGCGAATACGGCCATCGGTGTTGTGTTGGCAGCCTTATTATTCGGTGGACTAAAAGCCGGGGCATTGAACATGCCACTTGAAACAGGCATACCTAGTGAAATTGTAGACATTGTCATTGCATTGATCATCTTCTTCGTAGCATCCAGTTACTTTATTCGTTGGATTGCCAATCGTTTTAAGAAAGGGGTGAAATAAGTGGACTTTTATCAAGTTTTACAAATTATTGTACCATCAATGATCGCCCTAGCTGCTCCGCTTATATTCACGGCACTCGGCGGAGTATTTTCTGAACGGGCTGGCGTCATCAATATTGGGTTAGAAGGATTAATGGTCATTGGTGCTTTCACCGGGATTGTATTTAACTTAACCTTTGCCGAAACATTTGGCGCTTGGACTCCGTGGCTGGCAGTTTTAGCCGCTATGGTTGCCGGATTGTTATTTTCGGTTCTCCATGCCGTTGCGTCGATCACATTCAGGGCGGACCAAACGGTTAGTGGGGTCGCCATCAACTTATTGGCAGTCGGGCTCACGATGTTTTTAGTCAAGCTGATTTATGATAAAGGACAAACAGATCGTATTACGGAAACATTCCCGAGGATTGATGTCCCATTATTAAGCGATATCCCATTCATCGGTCCAATCTTCTTCTCGAATGGATACTATATTGTCTATATCGCTATTTTAATTTCATTTGTCGTATGGTATATCCTTTATAAAACGCCGTTCGGCTTACGAATCCGGGCTGTAGGGGAGCACCCGATGGCCGCTGATACGATGGGTGTCAACGTTACGAAAATTCGGTATGCAGGCGTTCTTCTTTCAGGTGCTTTTGGGGGAATCGGCGGAGCAATATATGCGACCATCTTTTCTAATGAATTCAACCATGCGACCATCAATGGTCAAGGGTTCATGGCTATTGCGGCCATGATATTTGGTAAGTGGCACCCAATCGGGGCTATGGGAGCCGCCTTATTCTTTGGACTGGCTCAAAGCTTGAGTATTGTGGGATCAAGCTTACCATTCTTTAAAGACATACCATCTGTCTATCTATTAATTGCGCCTTATGTTCTAACAATTATCGCATTAACTGGATTCATCGGTCGCGCAGATGCACCTAAGGCATCTGGTCAGCCGTATATCAAAGGAAACAGATAAAAGTTTGACGGTCAGCTATTATAATGCTGACCGTTTTTTTGTAGAAAAGAAAACCCTAGGCTAGGCCTAGGGTTCTAAAAAGCTTTCAGCATGGTATTAAAAAAACTCTCCCATGGTGCTAAAATATT
>NZ_JBNNST010000025.1:0-30013 GCF_050278025.1 Peribacillus sp. NPDC097197
TAAATTATTATAGAAATAGAAAAACAGGTGGAGAAAAACAACTCGTTTTTCTCCACCTGTTTTATTTTAGGGACTTATTAGACAGCCCCTTTTTTGTATAAAGCCTAAGCTATGTGCCCCATACTACATGTATGACCCAATACAAAGGAGAAGACTTCATGGATGATAAGGTAAAAAAACTTGCTGGGAAAGCACAGGCCTCTCTGAGTCATGCTGTAGATTATATGAAGGAAAAGATAATAGAACTTACGGGAGGAACCTCCATCACAATTATGGAGCTCGCTCTTTATATTCAAAACCAACCGGAGACGAATCGAATCGACAAGGACCTTTTAGGGAAGACCTATACCTTTTATTCTCTAAAGAAAGAAGGAGCGACCTACCATTTGGAAATGAAAAATGCCCACATCCTCCAGTTGGATGTCCACATCAAAAATCACGATATCATCTCCTATCGTTCCTATCGTGATCATTCTAAACTGTCCAGTCCCATTAAGATTCCTAATACCCTCTTGCCAGATTGAACGTCTTGAGTGGCCCTTTATAAAAAAGGGCCACTTTTTACTTTTTATTCCTCTTAAAACGAGACATATAGGAATAATATGGGTATATGATAGAGAGAGAATGAGCAGGAAAGGAGTCGATGGTATGAATGAAAAGTGGAATGGCGACCAAATGGCAGATGTAAAGGGGAAAACAGTTGTGATTACAGGGGCGAATAGCGGCCTTGGTTTTGAAACGGCTTTTGTATTAGCGGGGAAAGGAGCAGAAGTCATTCTTGCTGTCCGGAATGCTTCGAAAGGGGAAAAGGCGGTGGATCGAATCACGTCTGCCCATCCTAAGGCAAATGTCTCCGTGATGCCACTCGATTTAAGTGATTTGAGGAGCATTCATCAGTTTAGTGATTCATTCTTGGAGAACTACGATTCCTTATCCATTCTAATCAACAATGCAGGGGTCATGATTCCCCCTTATAGTCAAACGAAGGATGGGTTCGAGCTACAATTCGGAAGCAATCACCTTGGGCATTTTGCCTTGACAGGCCTATTGCTTCCCAAAATCCTTTCGACGCCAAAATCACGGGTCGTCACATTAAGCAGTTTAGCCGCCAATAACGGGACCATAAACTTCGATCACTTGGATGGGAAGGATCAATATAAACCAATGAGGTATTATGCCCAAAGCAAACTTGCCAACCTTCTCTTTTCCCGGGAATTGCAAAACAAGTTCGAACAGCACCAAGCAAACTCGATCAGTGTCGCCTGCCACCCTGGACTTTCCCATACAAACCTCATGTCGCGCGGATCTGGCAAGCCCCTGAATAAGTTTGTCCACTATTTGTCCAAGACCTTCACCCAGCCCGCCAATATGGGTGCCCTTCCCACGCTTTATGCAGCAACGGAACCTACCTTAAGAGGTGGGGAATATATTGGCCCAGATGGAAAAAAGGGAAGAAAGGGCTTCCCTAAAAAAGATCCCATCATCGATTCTCTATATGACAAAGACACTTCAGAAAAATTATGGGAGACTTCAGAATCCATGACAAGTGTTCAGTATCCCTTTACTTTTGCCAATATAAACCGATCATGATGCTTCTCTATAGAACAGGAACCAGCTGTTCTTTTTTTTCGTCCTTTTTCATGAAAGATGCGTAATTTCCCTTTTAAGAGAGATACTATAAAAAAAATTAATGAGGGACAAGCATGCTTGAAAACGGAAAAATTACTTCCTATCAATTGGCACTGATTATTTATCCAACCATCTTTGCTACAGCCATTTTGACCGTGCCAAACATATCCCATTCATATGCGGGGCGAGATATGTGGATATCTCCGATCATTGGCTCATTGAATGGTTTTTTCACAGCTTATATCCTATACCAATTACATAAGATGTACCCGAATGAAACGATATTCGAATACAGCCGGCATATTATAGGCAAGTTTCCTTCAAAGGCCCTGACTTGTTTGTATGTTTTCTTTTTCCTTTACATGTCGGGCTTCATTTTAAGGGAGTATGCCGATTTCATCATCATTACTTTTTTGCCGGAAACGCCAAGGGTCGTCATCATGGGTAGCCTGGTCTTGGTGTCTGCCTTCGCGGTTTCTGGCGGTGTATCGGTGCTGGGACGTGCTTCATCTCTTTTCATTCCCATATTCATCATCCCGATTCCATTCATTATGTTGATTCTTTTTCAGGACTACGATACGACCAGGATTTATCCGATATTGGAAAATGGTCTAAAGCCGCCACTATTAGGCGCCGCTGTTCCACAGGCTTGGTTCAGTGAAGTCTTTATCATTGCGGTACTTCTACCATTCCTTAGGGATCGAAAGCAGGGGATGAAATGGATCATCATCTCCATCATCGCCATTATGCTGAGCCTTATTTGTTTGAATCTAACTGCCTTGTTCCTTTTCGGTGATCTCACGAGCTACTACACATTTCCCGTATTCAAGGCGATTCGCTACATCAGTTTCATGAATTTCTTTGAGCACCTTGAAGCGGCAATCATACCAGGATGGATGCTTGGGGCATACATCAAGCTCACGGTGTTCTTCTATATCCTAGTTGTGGGTACAGCTCAGTGCCTGAATCTTCCTAGCTATAAACCGCTTATTCTACCGTTAGGATTCCTGGTTACATTATTTGGTTTTTGGGAGTTTTACAACTTACAGGGTCAGACCGAGTTCACTAGAACCGTCTTTCCTTTTTTGCTTCCCTTCATGTTGACACTGCTCCCGGTCCTGCTATTAGTAATAGCTAAATTGAAAAGACGTTTATACCAGAAGAAAGAAGTTCCGAATGGCTCTTCATCCCTAACTAAAAACTAGCCTGTAGAAAGGAGTAGGCCATGTCATGAACCAATCCGAACAAGAGAAAATAAAGCAGGACTTGCCGCTATTTAAGGATCTTCCCAAAAACCTTTCCTATTTACAAGCGACTTATTCCAATTGTTACGATGTGGTTTTTCGGACCTTTTGCATTGGGGGACATACGGATGCCGCCCTCCTTTATATGGAAGGACTATCCGATACGAAACAAATTGAAAATAATGTGATGAATACGCTGATGGAAGGGTCCCTCTCATTTTCTGACATCCATGAAGCCGTGAAAGAAAGGCTTCAAGTTCTTGATACAAAAGAAATTCGTACGTTTGCCGATTGCATCACCTATCTTTCTACCGGCTACTCGATTCTCTTGGTACAAAAAATGGATTATGCCCTGGCACTGGGCCTTGTGAAAGTTGATAAGCGCCCGATTGAGGACCCCGAAGCTGAAAGTGTGGTTCGTGGTCCCCGCGAAGGATTCATCGAATCCATACAAACCAACACATCTCTCATTCGCAGAAAAATCAGCTCCCCCACGCTTAAAATGGAAAAAGTAAAAGTGGGGAGTTATACAAAAACGGAGGTTGTCATTGCCTATATAGAGGGTAAGGCTGATAAACAAGTATTGGAGACATTGAAAACCAGGATCAACGAGATTGAATTGGATGGTGTTCTGGAAACAGGATATATCGAGGGATCCATCAAGGACAATCCATATTCGCCTTTTCCACAATTGCTAACAACGGAAAGACCCGATGTTGTGGCTGCCAATTTGCTGGAAGGACGTATCGTCATCCTAGTCGATGGGACACCTTTCGTTTTAATCGCCCCGGTCAGTTTCTATTCTTTTATCCAGTCACCGGAAGATTATTATTTTGGCTTTTTAATCGGTTCTTCTGTACGACTATTACGCTACCTATTTATTTTTTTCTCGGTTACCCTCCCGTCCTTGTATGTCGCCATCCTGACTTTTCACCAGGAAATGATTCCGACCACCCTGTTAATTACCATTGCCTCATCACGGGAAGCCATACCATTTCCGGCATTCGTGGAAGCAATCATGATGGAGGTCACCTTCGAGGCTCTAAGGGAAGCAGGACTCCGGCTTCCTAAACAAATCGGTGCAGCCGTCAGCATCGTCGGGGGGCTAGTTATCGGACAGGCCGCGGTTCAAGCCGGAATCGTTTCCGCTCCGATGGTCATCGTCGTTTCTCTTACAGGGATCGCCTCCTTTTTAGTGCCTCGCTATTCGCAGGGTATCGCCTTACGATTATTACGCTTCCCCATTATCCTCCTTGCCGGGACACTGGGATTATTCGGGCTGATGCTTGGGATCATCACTATCGTCATTCATCTATGCAAGTTGACCTCCATTGGGGTACCTTACCTACCTCCTTTGAAGAATGGTTCATGGCAAGACGCACTATTCCGGGCACCTTGGCAATCTTTACAGAAGCGGAGGAGATTTTTTAATGAAGACAACCACCCCAATCAGAAAAACCTTAGGATGAGAGGAAAGGACTCCAAAGCATGAATACCATTCTTTCCAAGCCAATCAAAAAAGCCATTACAGTGACCATGCTTTGCTTTTTCACTTGTACCCTATCTGGCTGTTGGGGTAGTAAAGAACTTTCCAATATGGCCTTGGTCATGGCAGCGGGGATAGATATTACAGAAGAAGATAAAGTGAAAGTTACCATCCAGGTTTTCATTCCCCGGGCCGCCAGCAGTCAACAGCAAGGAGCCGGTCCTGGGACGGGTGGAGTCGAAAGCCTTGTCCTCGTTAAATCGGCAACAGGGGAAAATATGGCGGATGCCATGGTGAACCTGCAAAAGTTATTTTCTCGCCAGATTTTCTGGGGCCACTGTGATGCCTTTATTTTCGGAGAAAAATTTGCCCTTAAAGGTCATTTGAATGATCAGATTGATTTCATCAATCGCCATCCTCAACCCCGGGCACGTGGCGACTTATTTATCAGCAAGGGGCCGGCTTCCGAGATACTCGAATTGGTCCCCGCTCTAGAAAGTTATATGGGGGATGTTTTACAAAAATCATCGGAATTGTATATAAAAAAACCGATCACAGTCAAGGATTTCCAGCTGATGACCATCAGTGATTCCAAGGGCGGCATACTCCCACTTCTTGAAATATCCAAGCCTGATCAACCAGAAAAGGCAACAGAGACCATTACCACGTTTTCTGGTGTCGCTATTTTCAAAGAGGATAAAATGGTAGGATCGATTAAAGAAGATGTCACGCAAGGTTTGCTATGGATCCGGAATCAAAATAAATTGGGAGCGATAACCACATCGACCCCTGACGGAAGGAAAATCTCGGTGCACCCACTTCGGCAATCGACAAAGCTGATTCCCAAGATTGAAAACGGAAAGTGGAGTGTAACGGTTGATGTGAACGTAGACGGTTTACTGGTTCAAAACGGCAGCAATCTGGATATCATGGAGGAATCTAGTTCGAAGCAGATTGAGACCTATTTACAGCATGAAATGGAACGAGATATAGAGGCTGCCATTACCGAGGTGAGGGATGGCATGGGGACGGATGCCTTCGGTATTGCTGAATCCTTTCATCAAAAGTATCCAGAAGAGTGGGAAAAGGTAAAAGACCATTGGAAGTATGTCTTCCCACAAGTCACAATAAACATGGATATCCATTTGAAAGTACAAGAACCAGGTTTGATGACGAAAACATTAGGAACGATAAAGAGAGGTGAGTAGGATTTGAAAATGGCCGCTATATTGGGAGTGACTGTCTTACTCTTCCTCCTTTTTCTTTTCAACTATCCTAAAATCGACCGCTCCCATAAAAGAGAGAAAAAAACGGTGGTCCTTTTACTGGCCATCGGATGGGTTCTGGCAATCCTTCTCATACTCTTTCCGGAAATGCCGGGACCTACACAAATATTCAACATCCTGTTTAGTCCACTAAAAAAGCTATTATAACGAAAAAGAGGGAGCCTAGGCCCCCTCTTTCTTCATTTATTATTCAGCGTCAAAAACTTCTACTTTCTCCATTTTGTCGCCATTTTTCATTGCTTTAGCCGTTTCTAGACCTGATGTTACTTTACCGAATACAGTATGAACACCGTTTAGATGCGGTTGTGGTTCATGAACGATAAAGAATTGGCTTGAGCCCGTATCTTTTCCGGCATGCGCCATGGACAAGCTGCCTGCTTCATGCTTGTGTGGGTTTCCAGCTGTTTCACATTTGATTTGTGTGCCGCTTCCGCCTGCACCTGTACCTGTTGGATCTCCACCTTGGCTTACGAAGCCAGGGATGACACGGTGAAAGACTACACCATTGTAAAAGCCTGTGTTTGCCAGGTTCTCAAAGTTAGCTACTGTGTTTGGTGCTTCATTAGGGAAAAGATCAAATTCGATTTTCTCTCCGTTTTCCATCAATATGTATCCTTTTTTAGCCATTATAAAACATCTCCTTTAAAATGAACTGAATCAGTCTTAATAGTACCATTTTTAGCAAGAGAAAGAAAAGAAAGCGCTGTGTTTTCAGATTCAATTATTATACAGCGTGCGTTTCTTCTCTTATAATAGGGAATATTCACTAAAAAAGGAGGAAAAAACAATGACCCAACAATTTGATGCCTTATTCGTAAACAAACAAGAAGATGACTTTTCCTTAACCATTCAGCAACTTTCACTCAGCGATCTTCCAGAAGGTGAAGTGCTCATCCGCGTGCATTATTCTGGCGTGAACTATAAAGACAGCCTAGCGACGATCCCTAACGGAAACATCGTTGGCCGCTATCCGATTGTCCCAGGCATCGATTTGGCAGGTGTTGTCGTTTCATCTAAGGATTCCCGTTTCAAAGAAGGAGCTGAAGTGATTGCCACCTCCTACGGGATTGGCGTTTCACACTTCGGGGGCTACAGTGAGTTCGCCCGTATTCCAGCAGAGTGGGTTGTCCCGCTCCCTGAAGGCCTAACATTGAAAGAAGCCATGGTTATCGGAACTGCCGGTTTCACCGCTGCACTTTCCATCATGCGTCTAGAAGAAAATGGACTCAAGCAAGAGGACGGAAATGTTCTCGTCACAGGAGCCACTGGAGGCGTCGGCAGTTTTGCCGTCTCGATTCTTTCCAAGCTCGGCTATTCGGTAGAAGCGAGCACCGGGAAAAAATCAGAACACGCGTACATAAAGGAACTGGGCGCTACGAAGATTTTATCCCGTGAAGATGTCTATGATGGCACGCTTCGTCCACTTGGCAAGCAAAAATGGATTGGTGCCGTTGACCCAGTCGGTGGAGAAACATTGGCCTCTGTCCTGAGCCAAGTTAAATATGGTGGATCGGTGGCGGTCAGTGGATTAACCGGAGGGACAAACCTGCCTTCGACTGTCTTCCCATTCATTTTGAGAGGCGTCAGCTTGCTTGGCATCGATTCAGTGAATTGCCCTATGGATACGAGGCTGAAAGTTTGGAAACGCCTAGCAACCGACTTTAAGTTGGATCATGTAGAACAGCTCATTCAACAGGAAATTTCCTTGCAGGAACTTCCCGATGTCCTGCCTACCTTACTGAAAGGTCAAGCAAGGGGACGGACAATCGTCAAATTATAAAAAACAAAAGGTGACGTTAGCTCTGGCTCTCGTCACCTTTTAATGTGCCTTTGAATAGGGAGGATGATATCGACGGTGGTTCCTTTGCCGACCTCGCTACTAAATTTAATTTGCCCTTGATGCTCATGAATAATTTTTGTACTCACCATTAGCCCCAGGCCGGTCCCTTTTTCCGTTGTGCTATAAAAAGGCTCACCTAAATGCTTCATTCGTTCCTCTGTCATCCCACTACCCGAATCAATGAAGCGGATGACCAGGTTCCCTGGATCATATTCATCCAACTGGATATGAAGTTTCCCGCCATTTTCCATGGCTTCAATCGCATTATTCACTACATTAGTAAACACTTGCTTTAATAGATTAGGTTCACCAAATACTGTTGAATCGTCGACTTTAGTTTCCATCGTTATTTCGACATCGTTCAGATTCGCCTGAAGCTTGGCCAACGTTATGACACTATCTAAAATGGCAGGTATCCGGGTATGTTCACATGTTTGCAATTGGGGATTGGCAAGACATAAAAACTCTTTAGCCAACCGTTCAATCTTGTCCACTTCCTTCACTGACAGGTCAAGGTATTCCTGCTTGTCAGGCGTTTCACCCATTAATTGCAAAAATCCCTTGATGGCAGTTAGTGGATTCCTTATCTCATGGGCAATGCCCGCCGCCATCTGACCGACCGCAGAAAGCATATTCGTCTTGCATAATAATTCTTCTGTCTTCTTACGTTCGGTAATATCTCTACAGAAAACCTGAATGGCCGGTCGTCCCTTATAAATAATCGGAAGGGCGATGGTTTCACCATAAAATACTTCACCATTAAAGCGCCTGAACTTTTGCTCCAGTAACTCGACCGTCTTCCCCTCATCTCTCATCACTTCTATTCGCTTGCCGACCGTGTCTTGAGAATCGGGATGCACGAACTGAAAAACGGACTTCCCCATAATTTCTTCCACAGACAAGCCCAGCATTCTGGCACCTTCGGGATTCATATACTCAATGATTCCATTACGATGCACAAAGATTGCTTCAGGTGACACCTCGATCAGGTTGCGATACCGTTCTTCGCTCTCCCTCAACGCTATTTCAGCCAACTTTTGATTCGTAATGTCCCTGTATACGAACGCCAATGCCGTCGGTTCATCTTCGTTATTCCTGATCGTAAAAAGGGTGATGCTCACATCAATTAGCTGGCCATCTTTTCTTTGTCTGACCGTTTCGAAGCCCTTCTCTTGTTCCCCCGACTTGACCCTATTATGCAACTCGTCAACAGATTCCTTCAGGAAATCAGGGATGATTGGAAAAGGCTTACCAAATACCTCGTCATTCATCCAGCCAAAAAACTCCTCAAAGGCAGCATTAACTTGTAGGGTTTTACCATCTAGATCAACGATGGAAATGGCATCCGCACTTTGTTCCATGAAAGATTGAAGCTGCTTTGTGATATCATCTACTTTTTCTTCCACTTGCCCTTGTCTATCATTAATTAGCTTTTTCAACAGATTTATTCCTTTCCAATTCCGAAAATTCACTTACTCAATTTTACAGTAACAGTAAATCATTTACCAGTATTTTATAGTAGTTTTCACTATCAATGTAGTGAAAACCCAATAAAAAGAAGCTAAATCAGTCATGCAGATTTAGCTCTTCCCTTTAAATGTATTATATTTACATTCTCCAACTATCGGTTCATAGAAGCATGTAACTTATTAAGATTGGATAGCATGTAACCACTATCATGGTATACGCACAATAATTTAACACGATATACATAAGAAAAGACGACACGTAGATGTGCCGTCTTTTCTAGTCATCAATCTTGTGGATCAAAAGCCGCTTCGAAAGCAGATGATACCTTTTCGAACTCCTCGTCCGTTTCGATATCATTTAACTCTCCTTCGCCTTCAACTCTGAAAAAGAAAATATCGATATCTTCCTCTGTGTCTTCTTCAATGTCTTCTAGCAAACCTACAGCTACATATTCCGTTCCTTCAACATCCAATGTTCCCAGAACTTCAACCTCGTGCTCTTGATCACTGTCGTCAGTAAGGGTAAACACTTCACCTTCGCGAATACTTCCCATCATAATCTCTCCTCTCAAGTCCATTTAAAATGGGTTTGTTTCCATAGTATATCTACTATTCCATACAGAAACAAATTTTTGCTTTAAAAAAGGGCAATTCTTTTCCTTTTCAATAGATAATCCATTAAAGTGGAAAAAAAACCCTATGAATTTTCGAACGAAATATAGAATACTCACCAATATAAAGTATAAAACGGAAGGAGGTAAGTGAATGTGTGACCAAACCGACTTGTTAAATACCATCAACCGTTTTTTAAATGGAGAGACACAAGCATACAATGACTTATATGAAAGGACCATCCAAACCGTCTATAAAAACGTCCATTTTCTTATAGATGAAAAATCAGAAGTAGACGATGTTGTTCAGGATGTCTACATACAGATTTATAAGTCTCTTCGTAAATATGATCGTGAGAGACCTTTTAAACCATGGTTGACGGGAATTGTCGTCAAAACAATTCAGACATACCGACGGAAAAGGTGGATGCGTCTTCGGATTTCCAAGAAAGTAGAAGAAACAAAGCAAGTCGCAATACCCGATTTTTCCAATGATATCGTAGAAAAAATCTCCAATCGGCATCTCGTAGATTTGGTGAACCAGTTGCCCTACAAGCTCAAACAGGTCGTGATTCTCCGGTACTTAAATGATTATTCTCAAGAAGAAGTGGCCCGAATATTAGATATCCCAATCGGGACCGTAAAATCACGAATCCATGCTTCTTTAAAAAAATTGAATGCTCACGGGAAAGAGAGCCTTTTATCCTTAGAGAAAGTGAGGAATGTATAATGAAGAACTTTCAGTCTCAATTAAGGGAATCACTACAAGAAGAAAGTACGGGCTTGAATGCTCCTCCTGAACTAAAAGTGAAAGTAATTAATAAACTGACTACCTATCGTGGAAAAAGAAAAAAACACCTAGTTACAGGAATTCTTATTGCCTCATTATTACTCCCGACGAGCGCTTTCGCCTATCAAACCTACTTGGCAGATGAGTTGTACGGGTCTTTCGATTATCTAAAAAAGCATGTAGCCAACGCTACCATGGAGGGGTACTTCCTTTTGGACGCAAAACTATCACAAGCTAAAGGGGATTTGGGAAAAGAAGAATATGTACAATTTAAAGAAAACCTGCAAGTTTTAACCGCGGCTAAATTGGAATATGGCAATTCTAACGGGAATATAGACTACGACACGATACCTGCAAGTAAAGCTGAAGAACTGAAAATCATTTTAATGGATCTACAGCCTTATTTTGATAAACTGAACGGACAGGTATCCAGCGAGGAGCTATTATCGAGCGAGGAATATGAAACGTATATCGAAGCCCTTATGACTTATGAAAAAATCACAGTGAAGAGCGAAACCGATGCAGACGTACCTACTAACGCCGAAAGCTTACCTTCTACTCTCCAAGCAGACTTTCAAGAAGCATTAGACTTCATGGACTACGTTAACGAGAAACAATTGAACGAACAAGCCTTTTGAATACTTGATAGATAATCTGTAAAGGTTGTCTTTTTATTTTTACGCCAACCTAAGTACTATCTTTATTAAAAATCAGATAATTTAGTCTATTTTACTGTATTTTTATACCTAATCATATATAATAGTATTGCTTATTAACAACAAGAAGGAGGAATCCCCTTTGACTATGAAGAAAGTCGATCATATCGGCATCGTTGTAAGAAATCTAGAAACATCCATCTCCTTTTATCAAGAAGTGTTGGATTTAAAATTGAAAGCGCGTGTACCTCATACGAATGGTGTCATTCAGCTTGCCTTCCTTGGGTATGAGGGTTCAGATGAAACCGAAATTGAATTGATTCAAGGATATAGTGACACGTTGCCATCAGAAGCAACGATTCATCACTTTGCCATTACCGTGGATGATATCGAAGAAGAATATGCGCGGATCCAAAGCCTTGAGAATGTTGAATTGATTGATGAAGAAATCGTCACCTTGCCAAACGGCTATCGCTATTTCTACATATACGGACCAGAGAAAGAATGGATCGAGTTCTTTCAGAGATGAAAACAAAAAGCAGAGCGATCAGCTTCTGCTTTTTTAATGAGTCCATTTAATAAATAGGTATCAAGCTTCGTCTACAGGTATCCGGTAATCAGGATTGCTCTGGTTCCAACCTCCGCCTTCTTCCACGGATTGATTGATACTACTGTCCCCATCACCATCAACCCAAATTCTCTCTCCACTTTCCAATGTCCGCCAATGAGGTTCCACACCATGTTCTTGATGATTTTCTTCTATTATATATGCTCCATCTGACCCATTTTTCAGTGCAAGATCCGAACCACCCAATCCGCCTTCATTCCCATTTACATCAATAACGTCCGCCATATCCAAAATGGATACCCCCAACGCACCAACGGCGACTGTTTTCCCCACATTGCGTAATCCTTCTTTCCAACGTGTTTCGTCCCCATCCCTAAGTCCTCCGGCTACATCTCCAACATTCCCCACCGTAGCCTTAATACCTTGTCCCACTGCTTTCGCTGTATTCCCTACACCGTCACCTAGATCCTTGAACCCTTGATCCACCCTCCCATCATCTTTCGATACTAGTCCACTTCCAAGATTCCAGACTCCCTCAGCCACATTCCCTACTTGCTTACCCGTGAACTCCGTGGAATTCTTAACACCATCGCCAACCTCTTGGATGAACTTAGATCCCGTTAATTCTCCAACTCCCTTAATAATGCCGCCAGTCACACCGCCAACTAACCATCCCGCACCTTCACCGGCACTTTTTAGAAAACCCATATTAATAGCCCCCAGATCCATTTAATAGTTCAATGTCACTACTTATTGTCATTTAATAACATACCACATTTTAAAAATATGGAAACCAATCAAAAAAAAAGAACCCGATTGGCCCTTTCCTTTAGAATGCATATTGGTATAACCCGTAATATAACGGTCCGAGGGTAATGAGTAATGTGACTCCAATGAGGATACTTTTCGCACGTCCTGAAATATCCTCCATTGCTGCTTCTCCATCATCATGCTTTCCGATATAACTGAAAAGTACATCCCACAGCAAACCACCTACAAACACGAATTTCCATATAAGAGGCGTGAGTATGGCTGTATTCGTCACAAATCCAAATAGTCCGATCCACGTAATAACTGAAATGATGAAATCCACTATTAAAGAGGGGGTACGAAGGCCTTTAAGCAAGAAAGCAATCGCCACCGTTCCTAAAATCCCTAAATAAATCGTCCAAAAAATATGCATATTCCATCCTTCTTCCGGTAAGATTCTTCAATTATATGAAGTATCGGATGAAAAGGGAATACAATAATGACATTCTCTTAATCTAGTACATATATCCTGTAAAACTATTTTATTTTTTAGATTAACCTGGTAAAATTTTCGAATGATGATAAAGGTTATGAGCGAAGAACATGCAAGTTTCCGCAGGAACGACCGTGAAAGGAACTCAAACAGATTATCGGGGGTTTGAATAGGAGAGTATCAAATGCTAGAAGAAGGTGATTCCGGCTGTAAATGCCCAGTGATCACCTTTTTCATTCTATCTTAGATTACCAGCTTGCCTTTTTGATGCCCGCGATTTGCCCAATATGTGCAAGATCACGGAAAACGATCCTGGACATGTTGAACTTCCGCATATATCCACGTGGTCTTCCCGTAACTCCACACCGATTGTGAATACGTGTTGGTGAGGCATCCCTTGGGAGCTTGGCCAATGCTGCATAATCTCCTTTCACTTTAAGTTCCTGTCGAACCTCTGCATACTTTTCTACTGTTTCCAGCTGTTTTTTTGCCTTTGCTATCTTTGACTTTTTTGCCACCTTAGTTATCTCTCCTTCTATAATAGTGTTTATATTGTACCCGGATTACTTTGTTTCACGGTGAAGCGTGTGTTTCTTTAAGCGCGGGCAGTACTTTTTCAGTTCGATTCGATCAGGATGGTTTCGCTTATTTTTCGTCGTTATATAATTCCGCTCTCCCGTCTCTGTACATGCCAAGGTAATGTTTACTCTCATGTTTGTTCCCTCCTAAATGTTTTATAAATATCCTTAATCGTCATGATTATGGTTTATGATGTTTACCTTTATATAATAAAACGTAATGATTACTATTTGCAAGTTTTTTCGTAAGCTTTTTCGATTTCCCCTTGGTTCCCTACTCAACATCAACTATCTACATAAAGAAAAAGCAGGCTTCCCGACAATGTCAGGAAGCCTGCTTTTTTCTAAAAATACATCTTTAAATCTGGAATTTACGAACCACTTGCTTTAGCTCATCTGCCATAGAGGTCAATGAATGCACGGATGAATTGATTTCTTCCATCGATGCCAGTTGTTCTTCCGTTGAAGCCGCCACTTCTTCTGAATTGGCCGCATTTTCCTGTGCGTGTGCCGTTAATTTATTCGACGTTTCCGATACTTCATCTACACTGACTGAAATTTGTTGAATGGAAGCCGTGATTTCCTCGATTTTCGGAGTAATGTCTCTCGTACTTTGAAGGATCTGGGCGAATTTATTCGATGTTTCCACTGAAACCTTCACGCCCTGTTCCGCATTATCCATCACGTCTTTCATGATCGTAACAGAATTCCTTGTGTCGTCTTGCATTCCCATGATTAAATCCGTGATCAACTTGGTAGAGTTCTGAGATTGTTCAGCCAGTTTCTTCACTTCATCGGCCACCACGGCGAATCCCTTACCATGTTCGCCCGCCCTTGCCGCTTCGATTGCTGCATTTAATGCCAATAGATTCGTCTGTCCGGCAATGCCCGTAATTACATCGATAATATTCCCGATTTGATTAGAACGTTCCGATAAAGAATCGATAACCTGATTCGATTGGTTAACCGATTCATGGATGAATCTCATTTGCTTCAAGTTCTCCTCGACATAGTGGCTGCCCTCTTCTGCCTGTTTCTCGGTTTCTTTTGAAAGCTCTGACATGCTAGCCGTACTTTCGGTAATCCGTTCCACACCCTGGCTCACTTCATTCAGTGAACCGAGACTAATTTCCAGTTGCCTTGTTGAACTTTCAGAAGCCCCGGAGATTTCCTGTATCGAAAGAGCGATTGTTTCTGCTGCCAATTTCGATTGTTCAGAACTGACACTTAATTGCTCAGCCGATGATGTAACTTTATTCGTATTGGAGGAGATGGCCGTAATCGTCTGATGCAGATTTTGGGTCATCTTTTCAAAAGATTGATTTAACACATAAACCTCATCGCGGGTTCTTACCTCGATTTTTTCTATATTCAAATCTCCTTCAGCGACCCGGTTAGCCATTTTACTCAACTTCTCGATTGGTTTGGAAATAACGTTTGAAATCAATAATCCATCAGCCATCGCAAGCACGAAAGCTATCAGGCTTAGAATGATAATCTTCTTAGTTGCGGACTTAGATTTATCCTGAACCTCTTTCACCTTTTGCACCATGATGTCGTCTTTGATCCATGTATAGAATGAATTCGTTTGCTCAACCATTTTGGTACTGATGGGAACCACATTATCCCGGGCTAGGGACTTGGCTTTTTCAGGATCGGCTCGTACCGCTTCTACAGATTTACGACTCTCCTCAATCCATTCGTCATTTGATGCTTTGATTCCATCGAGCTCTTTGGTCATTTTATCTGAGTGCGACAAACCTCTCGCTTCTTTTATTAATTCATTGATGTTTTCATTCGATTCATACATTTTCTCTTTCATATCAGGTGTTTCATATAATAGATATCCTCTTAAATACGTTACCTGACGTGCTGCATCCGTCTGGATACTTTGAGTGATTGATTGAACCTCGGAGATATTATCAAGAATATAATCATACTTCTTGTTCATATCTTTCATACTGTGATAAGAAATGAAAGCTGAAACTCCAAAAATGATGGAGACAAGAAAAAAGCTTAGTAGTAACTTATTCTTTATGGATAATTTCATTCTTTTTTACCCCTCTATTTCTTTTGTAATGGTCACGCTTATCTATCCCTTTTCATATAAAAAGCCCACAATTAAAGTGGACGGTAAATATGTTCCCAAGGAGTAATAGTTTCCTTTTCTTTTATCGGTTAAGAAAAGGAAAAATTAAATGGAACATGGTGGTAAAATAAATATTATTTGTTAAACACTATCATTTAAGAGGGCAGGGGAATGCATGTTATTAAAAAACGCAACATATTTGAATGAAGAGTATGCCATTTCAAGGGGAAATCTGTTAATACATGAAGGGAAAATCGTCACAAATCCTTCTCTCTCTGAAGGGAATGCTTCTGTCGAAGAAATGGATTGTGAAGGATATATACTAATACCTGGATTATACAATGCTCATTTTCATGGTTATTCATTAACTGCCCAAGGACTTCAAAGGGATATGAAAATTGAAGAGTGGTGTAATGACAGCAAACAAGGACACCTTCAATCCGGATATTTTGAGAAAATCGATGCACTGACCAGAAGGGAATATGAAACGATTTGTATGAAGGCTTACGCAGATATGGTGAAGAAGGGAATCACGTTCGTCAGTGAATCAGAGCCAAGTAATTGGCCGGATGCGATTGCCGAAACCATCAACCGCATTGGAATGAAAGGTTTTGTCGATACCTATGAGAAGATTCCGGAATATCATGATCTGCAAAGTGGGCAGGTCAACTTTGGTACGCATTTGTTAGAAGAAGAGGATATCACGGATGAAACCCTTGCTCTCTGTGTTTCTAGTAAAAAGGACTTTGATTCCCTCTATACCACGCATGGGATGGAAAACCAATGGAGAAGGGACCTGATTTATTCTCAATACGGAAAGTCATCCATCGAGTTATATAAAGAGCAAGGGCTACTCGATAACAAGACGATTTTTTTCCATGGCGTTCACTTGAATGAAATAGATATCGATTTACTAGCTGAGGCAGGTTCCTCTGTCGTCCATTGTCCCGTCTCGAACCTAAGCACTGGAGCAGGTATAGCCCCCGTATCCAGCATGCTTGAAAAAGGGGTGAATGTTTGCATGGGATCTGATTATGCCAGTACCGATTTATGGGAAAATATGAAAATCGCCTATTATCTACTCAAAACGATGTCCCCGACACATCCGTTCACAGCGGAGAACATCTGGCAAATGGCAACGCAAAATGGCGCGTCCGCCTATCATCAGAACATGAGTGGAAGAATCAAGGATGGATTTCATGCAGATCTTGTCTTCATAAAAAAGAACCCCCTTATTCCAGAGGTCGATACAGACGAGTTTTCCACGACTGTGCATAATCTTTTACTTGAAACGAGCGAACCGTCCATTCATCATGTAATGGTCAACGGGGAATGGATCATGTTCAATCGCACCCTTACACACGTGGATGAGGAAGAAATGAACCGGGCATATAAAAAGATCCTGACGAAAGTCTATCATCAGGTTGTTGAATAGGTTTCAATGACACAGGGGCTGTCCCAAAAGGTGTAATTACCCCGTAATTGAATAAATAGTAAAAGGCAGAAACGTTGATTTAACAACATTTCTGCCTCTTTGTTTTTGCGGAATTCAATGGAATAAGGACTTATTAGACAGCCCCTTGTCTCATGATTTAAACGGCCCGCTTCTCCTCGGGTTGACCTTCTCCGGCCATGCTATAATGTGCATGTTTTTCCTGAACGAAAGCAATGGCGATCGCTCCTACTACCGCAGCGATTGCAATCAAGGAAAAGTTCATTTGAGCTGGCAGGTTCATCGTTAAGAGGATGCCTACAAAAGTTGGTGCAAAAATCCCACCTAGGCGACCGAACGCCATCGATGCCCCCACGCCACTGGAGCGCATGGAAGGTGGATAATATTGTGATACCATCGCGTTGCTTATATTCTGCACCCCGACCGACGATGCACCGATGAAACCAATCAATATATAGGCAAGCACCGCATTTTGTGTAAGACCGATGCTTGCAAGGGCAATGGCTCCACATACATACAGGGGAATCATGACTTTTTTGAAGCCTAGTTTATCCGTAAGCGGACCGAACGCAATCGTTCCGACGATCGCACCGACATTCATCATCGCAACAAATAGCAAACTAGAACTTAAACTATACCCTGCCTGGATCATCAATTTCGGCAGCCACGTGTTCATCGAATATATCAGGACAAAGCAGCTGAAACAGGAAATCCAAAACATGATTGTACTGAACCCTCGTTTTTTCTCAAATAATTTCACAATGGTTGAACCTTGTTCAGGTGCTTCCGTTCTTTCGAGTCTTGTCTCCCCATTCAAACTTAACTCTGGATTGACTTTCTTAAGAATCTGCTTTACTTCCTCGTTTTTCCCTTTTTCCAATAGGAAGACCGCCGACTCTGGAATCGCTTTAGCTATAAAGGGTAGGATCAATAGCGGCAAACCCGCAATCCAGAAAATCGGCCTCCATCCAAATTCCGGGAGTATGGCACGGCTGGCTAGGGCGGCTGCAATCGCTCCGACTGAATACCCACAGAATACAAAGGAAATCATCGCACTCCGAATCTTTTTCGGTGCGTACTCCGTTGTCAGGGCAATCACGTTCGGCATCACGCCTCCCAGTCCGATTCCTGAAATGACACGAAAAACGGTGAACAAGACTGGTCCACCAGCCACCCCGGATAAAGCAGTAAAAAGACTGAAGAGAGCCGTACAAAATAAGATGATTTTCTTACGTCCGACCTTATCGGCCAAGTAGCCAAAAAAGACCGCTCCGACCACCGTACCCATTACCGTATAACTGCCGATTGCTCCCGCTGTCACCGATGATATGGACCACTCCTCAATCAATGAAGGAACGATTGAACCATAGATGACCACATCATAACCGTCGACCAGGATAATGAAAAAACCCCAAAAAATTAATAGTAAATGAAACAGGTTAAAACGACTTTTATCTATCGTTTCACCAGCATGGACTGTCCTCAATCCTACACCTTCTTCCCCTTATTTAGTACGTTGAAGCACAAAAGCCAAAGAACAGACAGATGCGTATGACACGCACCTTTAATCAATTAGTATCAAAGTCGACCACAATTAAATCTTCAAGTCCAATCTCTTCTAAATAGGCAAGAATCGCTTGATGGGATGGATGCGGCAAGTATCCTTCAAGTGCCGTCCTGTCCTCAAATCTGGCAGTCATGCCTATCTCGTACCCTTGACTGCGCCCCGCAAAATTCCTTCCTTGCTGGATATCCAGTAAACCTGGTATAACATCTTTTAGAGCCAGAGTCCTAGAAATCAATTCATCCACTTGATCATCTGTTACATCTTCACTTAACTTAACCAAAACAATATGTTCAACCATTCTGCTCACCCTTATCTGCTATTTAAAACATGACGGTCAAAACCGGCAATTTGTTTATATTTATTGGCAATATCCTCTAGTTCCTGTTGTGATATGACATCATGTAAATGATCGAATCCCCCTGGAGCCCGGTCCTCGACAATCTGCATGACCTCTTCCGGTCCATTCTGACGATTGGCCAGCACGATGGCCGCCGTCTTCTCAAGACGTGATTCTTCATAAGCACATAAAGCCGCTTCTGCATGTACTCCACTTAAAATGGCTTCCCCTAACGCATCCGCATCCAGTATCGCCTGGGAAGCTCCATTGGAACCAATTGGGTACATCGGATGTGCGGCATCACCAAGCAACGTGATTCTGCCAAAGGACCAGCGTGGAAGAGGATCGCGATCGACCATTGGGAATTCGAAAACGGACTCCGTTTCCTCTATTAATTTAGGTACATTCAACCATCCAAAATCCCAATCGGCGAAAGCTTGGGCAAAGACTTCCTTCTCTACTTTCCGATTCCAATCACTTCGGGAAGGCGCATCCCCTTCAATCGTCAACTCCGCAATCCAGTTCATAAGCGAACGACCACTCTCTGCCAAAGGATCGACAGGATAAGCAACGAATTTCTGGTCTTGATAGCCAGCCATGATCATTGTCTTCTCGGTTAAAAAAGATGACGATTCTGTGATGCCACGCCATAAAATCCGGCCACTGAATTTAGGGTCACCTTCATTCGGATAATAGAATTTTCGAACTGTGGAATGGATGCCATCTGCTGCAATCATGATGTCTGCTTTATATGCCCCTAGATTTTCCCCTGTTTTTTTATTCACAAATTGAGCTTCCACGCAATCATCGAACAGTTGGAATGAAGATAGATGGTGACCGGTTATGACCGAGTCTTCCCCCAACTCTTCCTTGACCGCTTTTAGTAGCAGCATAAGAAGACTTCCACGATGGATGGAATATTGCGGCCAACGATATCCCGCATTCAGCCCCCTCGGTTCCTGCCAAATTTGTTGACCGTATTTATTGAAAAAGCTCAACTCGGCCGTAGGCAGTCCAATCTTCTGAAGTTCTTCCCCTAAGCCAAGCTCCGTAAGGACCCGTACAGCATGTGGAAGAAGATTGATGCCCACTCCCAATGCTTTTATCGTTTGTACACTTTCAAAAACTTGCACTGATACACCAACGCGGTGAAGTTTAAGGGCAGTAACAAGCCCGCCGATGCCCCCACCAGCAATAATTGCCGTATTCACTTTTGACACAGAAACCCCTCCAAATGACCTGATAAGTTATTCAAATATTTTAATTATTCTAATTATGTCACAAAACTCCAGTTTAGCAATATAAATTCTGGGATTATGCAATAAAATTTCATAGGATCATAAGGAAGTCTTACCTGTAAATCTGCTTCTACGCATAAAAAAGCTGATTGCGCATGCAATCAGCTCTCCTATTATTTATAAAATACTTTATCAATGTTGTATTTAGCATGAAGTGTATTGATGATGTACGTTTCATAGATTTCACGTTCCATCGCATCTTCTACGATGATAACCTCAATTTTTTTCACTTCATTACGATGTTCTTTAATCGGTGAAACATTATCCTCGAAATGCTTTTTGACTCTTTGTCTTAATTTACGTGCCTTTCCGACAAAGATCAACTCGTCCTTCTCATTATAAAACATGATGATGCCGCCCTTATCACGGGGAATCAAATGGAAATCAATGAATCCGAAGATTTCCGGGATGATGGCTTCATCGCCCTCAATCACTTGTTTTCTTTGTTTAATGCTGATATCCGCTGCTGGGATTTTAATATTAATCATCAAAAGTCACGTCCTCTATTTGTATATGTATGTGAGTGCTGGAAATAGTTATATTGATAAATCACACTATGTTCTAGTGGAATATAATGGGCTTGTTCAAGCTCTTTCCAACACTTGCTCTACCATGTCCTTAAAAGTAGATGGTATCATAATTTTGGCGGAAAAGCCATGGCATGAACAGGCAATGGACCCTTGTATTTTTTTAAGGAAGGAAAAGAAGAAGACCCGTTACGAGTCTCCTTCTCCATGATCAGAAATATCCGTTACCACCTGTGGGCCTTCGCATTGCTTCTTAGTATAATGTTCGTTTGCGATACTTCCGTATGGCCATTTACTTGAGACTTCGAACGCTTAGGTCTTGTCCAATTATGGTGAAACTTTTGAGAATGTGGATCTAATTGATCTTTATAACTCATGTTGTATCACCTCATCGTAAAAGATTGGGATATTTCTTTTCAAAGCAATAGGAGGTTCCTATCACAGTTTTAGTATGGATTGGGGACGAGTAAACATACATTACTTCTTAAAAAGAAAATTCTACCTTTTTCCCTTTCGAAAGCACTTTCCCTTCACCATTTACGGCATCACTGGTCAGAACCGAAATCCTCCTCACGTCTTCCTTTTTGAGGATGAACCCGATATTCCCTTGCTTTGAGCCCTTCGCTTTTATATGCCCATTCAAATTCTCCAGGTAAATATCATCTTTCCAAGTCAAATGTTCTCCCCCATCCGTCTGAAGAAAAGCGACCGGGGAAATCTTGGCGTCCGCATTGGTAGGATTATGGACTTTCACATTCATTTTCACGATATCGAATGCGTGTTCATGGGTGTAACCATGAAAGAAGTCAATCATGCTATAATCCGGAACCACATGCATCACCTTGATATCCTTCATTTCTACCGTGATTGGCCCGACCTTCACGGTTTCATTTATCGGCTTATACTCTTTTACTGTCAATTCGCCTCGTGAATCGGAAACCTGTTGGCCGACTTGTTTCAAATCACGATCATCCGGTAACTGGGGGTTAGGAACATAGACATCCTTCTTCACCAATGGTTTTTCCTTTTCCTCTGTCTTTTCTATTACGTTTGGTTTTTCATCAAAAGCTGGCTGCGTATTAAGTGCACCAAATGTGGTTAATAAAAAGGCACCAAAAAGTAGTTTGTTCACCGAATCCCTCCCAGCGTTTTATTTTCCTTTATTTAATAAGTCGAAGATGATCGTGGCATGATCCGTGTTATCGACCTGTCCGGCAAAACGGTCCTTGTAGGGCCCGAATGCATAGACGGGCACATCTTCCCCCGTATGTCCCCCGGTAGTCCAAGCCGTATTGGATCTGTTATCAAAAATGGCTTCGATTGCATTATCAATCGTCGTAACATGTTTACTTGTTGTGGCATCCTTGACGGATTGGATTTCCTCGTTTGTAAGCTTCACTTTCTTTTGATCAATATACCTTTTCAAGGTTTTTTCAACATCCTCACCCTTTACGATGGCATCCGCCATGAAGTCAGGTGTCCGTTTGGCAGCCTTAATCGGCTCACCGGACCAATTATAGACTCCCTTCGCTCCGATTGAGAACCCTCCCGTGGAATGGTCAGCCGTAGCGACAACTAAGGTATGTTTATCTTTTTTCGCGAACTCGATGGCTGACTTGTAGGCTTTTCCAAAATCCTCCATTTCACTCATCGCCCCGACAATGTCGTTATCATGGCCAGCCCAATCAATTTGACTTCCTTCCACCATCAAGAAGAATCCATCTTTATCTTTATTCAGGCGTTGAATCGCCGAGTCCGTCATCTCTTCCAATGAAGGCGTTTCATTGGTGCGGTCAATCATTTTAGGCAAACCTTCTGAAGCGAACAACCCAAGCACCTGTTTATTTTTATCCTTTAGGAGCTGCTTTTTATCGGTAACATAACTATATCCATCTTTTTTGAACGCTTTTGTCAAATCGACATCCGGCCGGACAAAATTCGATTGGCCTCCCCCCAAGAGGACATCGATTTTATGTTGACCGTCTATTAGGTCCCGGTAATAATCATCAGCAATTCCATTCATGTTTTTCCGGTTTTCGTCATGGGCACCGAATGATGCTGGGGTGGCGTGGGTAATTTCCGATGTGGCGACAAGACCGGTTGATTTCCCGCTTTCCTTGGCCGCTTCCAATACCGTTTTCACTTCTGTCTTATCGTTATCGACTGCGATTGCTGCGTTATACGTTTTCACCCCGGCTGACATCGCGGTTGCTGCAGAAGCGGAATCCGTGATATTTTGTGTCGGATCTTCTGGGTATGTCATCTGCTGACCCACCAAGTATGGATCGAATGCCGTCCTTTCAGCCACCGTCGTAGAAGGTCTATCTTTTAAATAACGGTAGGCGGATGTATAAGAGACACCCATTCCGTCCCCTATCATGAAAATGACGTTTCTAATCTCCGGTTCTTTCTTAGGCTTTCCTTTTGCCAGGACATAGTTGTTTGTGACCGACCATGTAAGACTTCCAAGAGCTAATGCGGAAATGATGGCAACAGGCAAAATCTTTTTACTGAATGAACGTTTCAAGAAAACGACCTCCTACTGATTTAATGGATGATTCAGTTAAAATATACCGCAGGAAGATGAACCTACTGTGAAGGGAGTGTAAATATATGGGGGTTTTATGTAAATGAATAGTAAAGAAAAGGAAAATAGGTGGAGAATGAATAGGTTCAGGGACTGCTACAACAAAGACAAGTTCCGCCACTTCAAAAGAAGTCTTCCAGTTCATGAAAGAAAGCACACACTAAAAAAAGACCGCCCCAGAAGAGGCAGTCCATGCTGGATTATTCTTCCCCTTCGCCTGGGGCTGGGCGTCATCGGTCAAAACATAATTATTGATAGCGTAAACGCTATGCTGATAAATCGGGATGTCCATTTTTTTGCATCGCTCGTTGATTCAGTAATTTAAATAATGGCGGCAAAGTCACATACACCATCAACACCCTGAGTACCTGAACAGCAACGACAAACATCGGGTCGGATTCGAGGGCTACTGAAGTGGCGGTCATTTCCGCAACTCCTCCAGGCGCAAAGGCCAATGAAGTAGTCATAAAGGACATTCCAGTCATTCTGGAATCGATATATGCACAAAGGATCATCATGAATATAAAAGCAACGGTACTTAATGAAGAGACGACCAGAATTTTTTTCATTCCTACGAACATTCCCCTATTGAACTTGGATCCCACACTTGCCCCAATCATAATTTGTGAAACAATCATGATGCTATCTGGCCACCAGGCAATCAAATCCACCCCGGCAATGAGTGAACCGGAAGCTTGAAAAAATGCAACCGTCAACATACTGCCTACTAGCCACGGCGCAGGTAACTTGAGGATTTTTCCGACATGGAAACCACCCCAGGCAGCGAGAGCCAGCACAAGCGTCCATCCTATTTCAACTTTATTAAAACTTTCCACCCCACCGAAAAAACGAGCCGGAGTTGAGGCTAATGGATTAGCTCCAAGTACAAAGAAAGGTACAATCATGACAACCAAAAAAATCCGGATGGTTTGTATGATCGTCACAACTCCGGTATTGGCCCCTGCTTCCTGAGCCATTCCTGGCATAGCTGAAAGACCTCCCGGTGCCGTAGAAAAGAAACTCGTCAGCATATCCATTTTACATAACTTGTACAAAAGAAAACCGGAGCCTAAAGAAAACAACAACGATAAAGCCAAGACGATGATGATCGTGATGCTATTTTCCATGAATATTCTCAACACGGAAAGGTTGAGTTGTAAGCCCAATTCAATGCCGAGCAGGCATTGTCCTGTTCTTAACCAAATTTGCATGCTATTCGATTGACTATCAGGTAACTTCAAGAAAGCTGGCTTCCAAAAAGAAAGCAGGGCGGACATCAACAGGGATCCGATCATCCATCCGATGGATAATCCCGTTGACGCCAGAAAAGCCCCTCCTAGGCCGCATAGTATCACTAGCCAAATGCCTTTCATTGTATCTACTAATCGCTCCATTCGATGACCTTCCCACTTTTATTTTTCATCTTTTCGTACAAATCTCAAAGAAACGAATATACCTGTTCACTCTTTCCTTGCCACTAATAACATCGCCTGCCCTTGGAAAGAGAGAACTTGGTTTTCAACAACCTCGATTGAAAGAAAATCGGTTGTTTCCTTTTCAGCCGCAATCATATAGGCCATCAATTCATTTTGATCCTTTTCAGGAAGCTGCATCATTTCACACCACTTCTTAAATTCGAACTTTTTTTTGAATGTCGTAAAACTTTCAATAATAAAGCCTGTGTTTTCAATAAGTGAAATCCATTCAGTTTTTTTATAGGCCCTGTAATGGCTAGGATCCCTTTTCTTTTCTATATAGTTATAAAAGTGATCGTATTCATCCTTTTCGGCTGCAACGTTATCTATTAGGAGGAAAAGGCCATTTCTTTCTAAGACCCGGTTTGACTCCATTACAAATCGGTTTATGTGCGGGAAATGGTGGGGTGCAATCCGACATGTAACCGTCCCAAATGATTGATCGGAAAAAGGGAGCTGCTCGGCATCTCCTTGAACAAACGATACATTTCCAATGCCATTTGAGGTGATGAATTTCTCTGCTTTCTCTAACATTTCAGGGGTCAAGTCAAGAGCGGTCACTTGTTTAAATAGTGGAGCTAAAGCTTTGACCACATGACCGCCTCCCGTTGCGATGTCCAAAAGGTTATCCTTTCTGTTCTTTTCCACGATCTTTATAAGTAAATCCAGATCTTCTCCACTCGCATGCGTTTTGCTCGTCACATAGTTGGCAGCGTTTTTTCCAAATTGGGAAAGAACTTGATCTTTTTCTCCCATCTTAAAGCCTCCTTCTTCTCGCTTCCTTTCCAAATAAAGAAAACCGAATTTTCTAATATAGAAAAAGTCGGCTTCCTTATCTTCATCCATTATTCTTTACTGAGTAACCGTGTCTCTTCGGTTTTCCAAGGCATACGAAGCGGCAGATGTTCCTGCAAGTTTACCATATACAGAACCTGACATTAACCCAGATCCGCCTGGATAGTTTTCGTAGAAAATCCCTCCGACCATTTCACCCGCAGCGAACAGTCCCGCAATAGGTGCTTCCTCTTCATTCAATACCTCGCCTACCGTGTTGACATGTATTCCACCAAACGAAAAAGTGATTCCACATGTTACCGGGAAAGCATAAAATGGACCTTGTTCAATGCGAAGTGCCCAATTTGATTTTGGTGGGGTAATTCCATCCGTTCCTTTACCGTCTTTTTCCGTAGGATTATAATTTCCTTCTTGTACAGAATGGTTATACTCCTCAATCGTTTTCAAGAATTGTGCTTGATTGACCGGCAGCAAATTAGCAAGTTCTTCGAGCGTATCCGCCTGATAAATGGTAGCCTCTTCAAGGTCATACTCTTTACGCAGATACGGTCGCACCTGAGAATCATAAATCTGATAGGCTACATGATCAGGCTGTTTCAAGATTTCCCTTCCATACTTGGCATATGTATAGTTTCGGAAATCCGCACCCTCATCGACAAACCTGTTTCCATCTTTATTAAGCATGATGCTTAAAGGATAAGAATGTTTTTTGAAGATGTCTCCTGGTTTCGTAAAATCACCGACTTTTGGAGCATTATAATCCGTCCCAATTGAATGGCAGCCAGACCATTGCCCATATTTCTGTGCTCCTACCTCCAAAGCCATAGTTAACCCGTCTCCAGTATTATATTCCGTTCCTCTCACAATAGCCGCATTCCATTCCTCACCAATAAATTCGCTCCGTAGCTTTTTATCTGCTTCAAACCCGCCACACGCTAAAACGATGCTTGTCGTATGGATCGTTAGCTCCTTGCCTTCTTGCTGTACAACGATTGACTTGATCTGATTATTCTCGAGCTTCAGCTCGGTAGCGCGCGTCTCGTACCAAACCTCTATGCCAAGTTCTATCACACGTTCATTCAGTTTTCTAATCAGCCCTACACCTTTATCATTGGTTTTTAACGGAAGACCACCCCAAAATATCCGTTTGCCGTCTTTTTCAAAAGATTGGTTTTCATAATTCAGTTCAAATTCAATGCCATGGCCCTGCATCCATTGAATGGTTTTATAGGATTGAGTAACCAATTGCTTCGCCAATTGAGGATCACTCTGTCCTTTCGTAACCCTCATGAGATCATCATAGTATTCTGTTTCACTATAAACGGGCACATGAATTTTCTCGGCTTCCTCGTCAGTGATAGAAGGAATGATTTTTCTGATATCATCCAGACCATTATAAGCAGTGCGAATGGCTCCATCCGTAAAGAATGAATTTCCACCTCTCTTTTGCTTCGGTCCTCGCTCGAGTACTAGTACGCTTGCGCCTTTTTCTCTAGCTGCTATAGCTGCACATAAAGCGGCATTTCCCGCTCCTACTACTATTATATCGAAATTAGATTGAACCATATATCTTCCTCCTAACAATTTTTTACTTGAGCTAAGCTTAATACACTTCAAAAAATAAATGAAATATATAAATTTAGCTTAAGTCGATAAAAAATATTTATAACCAAACAAAAAAAAGACTTAGGATGGAGTCATTCCATATCCCTAAGCCCGTTTTATTATCTTTCCTTAACAAGGAAATCCACAAAAGCTTTTACTACCGAAAGATTTAAAAAATTGGCATCGTACATTAACCACGTGTTCCGTTGCAAAGGTGGTCCCTGTTTATCTTTTAAGCATAACTTATGTAGAAAATCATTGGGCTGTAGAGACATCTCCGGGATTATTGCCACCCCTAATTCATTTTTGACCATTTCCTTGCATGTCTCCAGCTTATCTACTTCCATGGTGATACGAGGTGGAGACGAAAACTGATCATGCCACCAATCACTGATTAAATTTTTCAATGAGTTGTCGGTATGATAATTAATGAACGGCAAGCTCGGCAGCTCCTCTATCGTAATCTCTCTTTTCGAAATCAGATATAACCTCTCTTGG
The DNA here is from genome assembly GCF_050278025.1 of Peribacillus sp. NPDC097197. Classification (NCBI taxonomy): domain Bacteria; kingdom Bacillati; phylum Bacillota; class Bacilli; order Caryophanales; family Bacillaceae; genus Peribacillus; species Peribacillus sp. NPDC097197. The sequence goes on from NZ_JBNNST010000025.1 coordinate 27,632, forward strand.
GATAATAGGGACTTTTCTCCCTTCCATTGATAGTTGTTCCGCACGATCCCCACATGTACCTTTGATGAATCCAGGAGGCTCATGATTTCGGTACTCCATCCCGTATTTAAATTAAATTGTATATCTGGATATTGCTTCGAAAATCTTTTCAAGATTTCAGGCAACTTATACCGTGCAAAATTACTGGAAACACCTAAACGCAACGTTCCATTGATTCCATCATTCATATTCATCACATGGTCTTTCGTTTGTTGCAATTTCCTTTGCATTTCCTCGGCGTACTTGACTATATAGTCGCCCTCAGAGGTAAAATCGATTCCTTTCTTCGTCTTGAAAAATAAAGCTACGCCAAACTCTGCTTCTATATTCTTTAATCGATAGCTTAAAGCTGGCTGCGATATATATAGTCGTTCTGCCGTGCGTGTAATGCTTTTCTCCTCATGAAGTATGTTTAAGAAAATCCAATCCTTTTCATCCATTCGAACCCGCCTTTTCTAATGTTATAATTTGTATTTATAAGATATTAAAGAAAGTATACATTGAATTTATGAGTTTATCGAATACCCTTTCCTCTCTTTCGACTTCTTCCAAGCCTAAATAGTTTAGTATGCTTTAGCGTTACTTCCTCCTTTAGGTACCAAAAAAGAACCCCTGACATTCCCCTTAAGATTGTGATGATGTACATAGGTTATAAACTTTTTTAATGACAAATCGAAAAAAATATATATTTAACTTATTAACTTTCCTGTATTACTATTTAACAAAGATAACCAATAACAACATTGAGGTGATGCAAATAGGAATTTTTAAAATTAATTTTCTGAATAATCAATCAAGAAAAGTCTTTATTGTAAGCGTATTCAAAAGGAGGGGAACCGTCCATTGCTAACTATATTAGGAGTTTCCATGGTTACTATCTTTACATATTTGATTATGACCAAAAAGATGTCACCGATTGTGGCTTTAACACTTATACCTATCATTTTCGCTATAATTGGTGGCTTTGCTTCTGATATCGGTCCCATGATGCTTGAGGGGATAAAGCTCGTTGCACCTTCAGCCGCTTTATTATTATTCGCTATATTGTTTTTTGGAGTGATGATCGATGCTGGGTTATTCGACCCGCTTATCGCAAAAATATTACAGATCGTTAAACGGGACCCTGTCAAAATTGCGATAGGGACAGCCATTCTATCCCTCATGGTAGCATTAGATGGGGATGGCACAACCACATATATGATCGTGGTTTCAGCCATGCTTCCTCTTTATAAACGAATTGGCATGAATCCTTTGATAATGGCCACTATCGCTATGCTCTCCTTAAGTGTAATGAGTGGCATGACACCATGGGGAGGCCCCGCTACACGGGTCATAGCTGTTTTGGGTCTTGATGCTTCAGAATTCTTCGTTCCCCTCATACCAACAATGATCGGGGGAGCTTTATGGGTGACCTTCATTGCTTTTTTACTTGGAAAAAAAGAACGCAAACGGCTTGGAAGTATCCCTTTCCCATACGCAGAAGAGGATTCTATCGCTCAATCTGAGACTGCCGCTACTATAGAGGACACTCTCATTAAAGAAGAAAGCGATATTAAAAGGCCTAAGTTATTGTGGGTAAATCTCTTGATCGTCCTATCCATCATGACTACTCTTATACTGAACCTACTGCCTGCTCCCGTATTGTTTCTGATTGGCTTCATCCTTGCCCTGCTGATAAATTACCCAGACTTAGAGAAGCAAAAAGAACGGATGCTAGCTCACTCAGGTAACGCTCTAATCGTGGTCATCCTTGTTTTTGCAGCTGGCGTTTTTGCTGGAATTTTATCCGGAACAAAAATGGTGGACGCAATGGCCAACACCTTGGTTTCCATCATTCCGGAATCTTTAGGCGCCTTCTTCCCTTTAATCGTAGCGTTTACCAGTATGCCTTTTACTTTTGTATTATCAAACGACGCCTATTATTTTGGAGTCTTGCCCATCCTTGCTGAAGCGGCCTCCGCGTATGGGATTGCCCCTATTGAAATTGCCCGGGCTTCCATATTGGGCCAACCCGTTCACTTAATGAGTCCATTAGTCGCTTCGACCATCTTATTAGTCGGCATGATTGGGAAAGATATAGGTGACCATCAACGTTTTGCTTTAAAATGGGCCATTCTTTCATCCCTGATTCTCACTGGATTGGCGATATTGACTGGGGCCATATCCTTCATGTGATACACATTTTTTAACTATTACATCCATCTACCAATAATAATCCTTAAGCAAAAGCACTCCATTCCTGGAGTGCTTCAGTTTGTCGACAAAAGGGGTCCGGAATGATTTCATTCCGGACCCCTTTTTGATATTTTCTTGAAATTTCGCTCAAAATTTAGAATATAGGTC
>NZ_JBNNST010000026.1:0-28159 GCF_050278025.1 Peribacillus sp. NPDC097197
CTTCATTTTACTAAAAAGGGCGATTTTTTTGTGCATAAATTTCATAAAAAAAGGGTTGCCCTAAAAGTCATTTTCCTGACTTTTGGGACAGCCCCAAGAGTGATTATTTTAGAGAACCGGGAAAGAACTTGTTCAAATAGCTACCGGCAAATCCAGCAATATAGGAAAGAATAAAGCTACCGATAAAGACCTGGACAACACTGACGCCGAGGGAGAAGGTAATGACATTTTCTCCATCCCCCATATCAAATAGACCATTCAGCGAAATTGCCGAGAAAGATGTTATTGCGCTAACGAATAGACTATATACAAGGCTTAGTACAGCCAGTGATACGAATGAAGACTGTTTGGACTTAGCCATAGAATAACCGGCAAATATCAGCAATAAGATAGGAAGGATCATCGCTAGCTTCAAGTAAAGGTCGATGTTCGTAAAACTGAAAAATAAATCTAGATATGAAAGATCTCCTCCTTCCATAACGTCACCATCCGTGCTAAAGCCGGAGAATACGGAGAAACTAATTTCTCCACTTTCTCCGTCCCCTTCTCCTTTTAGGGTGAGTGGGGTGAAATGGAGCATACTATAAACGATGGAAGATAATTGTACACCTAGATAGCAGGCTGCCAAGGTGGTCTTTTCTAAAATTTGTTGACTAACACCAGGTACATCAAGGACCGAGAGCATTTCTTTTGCATCATTCATTTTACTGATAAGGATGGCGACCATTACAATGGTAAGTGTAACGAAACCACGGATAAATGCAGAAAACCCTTGGTGGACGGCATTCCCATAAGGAATCAATGATTCAAGTTGCTTGGTTATTTGGCGGTAGTTAATACTAAATAACATCCCCAGCATGCTAAAGACGATTCCAAATAATAAACCTTTAAAGAAGGTTTGGAAGAATGGATAAGCAGTTGTTATGGCTAGATTCAAGCTTTCTCCGCTTTCAGAGTGCTTGATTTTATAATCAAAACCACTGAATAGAGATAAGAACGTCAACAAAAGGCTGTAAATCAATGCTATTCCAACGGCTCCTGAAAGGAAAGATTGTATAGAGATATCAGTATGTTTCTTTCTGTATACAATGCCACTTAAGAATAAGCATAATAAGGGAATGATAATGAATAAAACATATGTGAAGGAAAGGCTCAATTCGCCGGCCCCTTTATAATCTTCATATGAGTTATTGCTTTCCATATCTAACGTATAACTTGGTGAAAGTGTATGAGACATCATGACCGTATCTGAGAATCCGAATATAGCTCCAGGTTCTTTGAATTTGAAGCCAGACTCATCCGCCATGTTTTCGGCAGCTTCCTCTGGGGTGAACCCAAACGATTCTTCAAATATGTCCTCATAAAAATTAGTATTTGTCGTATACACTAAAAGATTTAAAAGAAGCATGAGAATAAAAGCTGCAATGGCAGGTATAAGGGCTTTTCGTAATGTATCTTTAGATAATAGAGAAGTAAACGAGAAGGTCCTTGAATTTAATATTCGTGGTGTTACTTTCTCGTTCATGGAAATCTTTGTTGTGCCGAATTTAAGTAGGGAGTTTCCGCAAGAATTGCAGTAATTATCAATCTTGTTAGTTCCTTCTCCACATTCGGGACAAAAGTTCGTTTCATTATTTACTAATTGTAACTGTTGCAGAGATGATGAATTTCCTAGTGCAGTCCCATCATGTGAGCAATAGTTGCTATAGTCCGGATTAGATTCTCCGCATGTTGTACAGAACATAGCTATCCTCGTCTCCTTTCATTTCATTCATGATGTCTTTAAACCGCAACAGTTGCAGAAGACAGCATGTAATGGGATTTGTTCTTCACATGAAGGACAGGAAGATGTTTCTATTTGAGTATCCAATTTTGGTAACTCCACTTTGGCTCCGCAGCCTCCACAAAATTTATCTTCACTGGTGACCGGAGACCCACATGAATTACAGGCATGCTCTGTTTGACTTTGAGAGTTCAATTCAGTAATAGACTGTTGTGCCTTGTATATGACGTGGTCAAATTCCATTAAAGATGTCATTTTTTTTGTCAGTTCTTCAGTGGGATGGATCTCGTTGCTACGTAATTTTTTATATAATTCCTCCCCTAACTGTAAAAGTATTTCGTTCCGTTTCATACCGGTTTCTTGTATGCTCCTTTTGTACTGGTTAATCGTTTGGGCGTTTTGAAGCTTTTGTTTGTTCGTTTGTAAGCTATCCTGAATCTTATTGAGTCCACTTCCTAGCTTATCTTGCAATTCATTCAAATTTACCACTCCTTCATATTTTCCTAAGCTATCAAATAATTCAAAAGTTATATGTATAATTAGATAGTGATAGGTCTAAATTCATAAGATTTGTTGCGTTGTCATGTTACATAATATAGTATTATTGAGATAATATGAATCGATTTTTATAATTTAGCATATATTTTAAGTGAAAAAAGGGGAGAAAACATTGCATTGTAATAATTGTGGGGAAAAAATAAGTGGGAATAAGGCCTTTTGTACTAAGTGCGGAACGACTATAGAAAATCAGAATCCTATTGCTGAAACACGGATAAAAAGTCCTAGAACGGGTTCTTTTTTTAAGTCGAAAAGTTCTAAGGTTCTCTCCATTTCTGTAATCCTATTGCTAATGGTTGGATTTGCTGGTTATATAACAGTACAGAGTATGTATAAACCGGCTAAAGTAGTTAAACAATTTGAAGATGCCATTAAAAGTAACAATACTAAGGACGTAGCGAAGATTTTGAATGGTGGACAGGATGTGATGAAGGTAGAAGAAGCGGATGCGAAGATGCTTATTCAATATTTCGATGAAAATCCTGATCTTCTAGCCGAAACCAAGTCAAATCTGAAAAAAACGGCTCAATACTTGGAAAATGATAATGTAATAGGTTCTAAAGGTGAAGGTTTTTTAACCTTGCAAAAGGTTAAGAAAAAATGGGGAATCATTAAGCAATATGGTGTTAGCTTTCAGCCAGTTTACATAAAGGTCTCAACAAATCAGCCACATGCCTCCGTTTCCATTAATGAGAAAGGCGTGGGGGAACTGAAAGAGGGAGAAGAGCGGACATTCGGGCCATTCTTACCGGTTGAGCATGAGGTTAAAGGCTCCTATAAAGGGGAATATACAACGGTAACTGATAAGGTTAAAATTGATTCATTAGAGGAAGACAGCCATAAGATTCCCGTTGGTTTGGATTTGACGGGAGATGATGTGTATCTAACCTCTAATTATGATGAAGCGACCGTTTTCGTAAATGGAACGAGCACGGGCAAAACCGTCGAGGATCTAGAATCATTCGGTCCGGTGTCTTTAGATGGGAAGATGAAGATTCATGCGGAAGTAAAAGTGCAAGGAAAGACCTTGAAAAGCGAAGAGGTCTCGGTTAAAAATGCTTCAATAGATTTATGGGTGGATGATACGGAAATCGCGGAAGCTGAAGAACGAGCTTACCAAGCAGCTGCTGCAAAAGAAACAGAAGAGGAAGATATAATAGCGGTAGTCAATGAACATTATGAAGAGATTACAAACGGAGATTATGAATCAGCTTATGATTTATTCAGTACCGGCAGAAAAGGGAAAAATAAATTCAGCAGCTGGGAAGAAGGAATGAAGGATAACATGAGTGATGAAGTGACGTATGTAGAAGTTGAATCAATGAATGATAACAAGGCCACTGTCTCATTTGAAATGGTCTCTGAAGATTGGAAAGATGGAGAGACACTTGTCCAAACATGGAAGGGCAAATGGCATCTGGTGAAGGAATCTTCTGATTGGAAACTTTCAGACCCTGAAATTAAATTAGTGGATAAGATAGTCCAATGAAGAAAAGGTATATATACATTGGACTCCTCTTCATTGCGCTTCTTTCATTTTTAACGGTCGTACTCATCCAGTTGAATATGGATACGAATCTTCCAAGTGAAAAGACAGAGAATCGTGGTACCAAGGAAGCCAATAAAAAAGAGGAAACAACCGTACAAGAGAATAAGATAAATAAAGAGGATACAAGTGATAAGGAAATTAATGCATTGACCAATACCGATGAAAAAGTGGAGAAAATGCTAGAAAAGATGACGCTCGAAGAAAAAGTCGGGCAGCTCATGATGATCGGCTTTTCTGGTACGGAAAAGAGCACCGAGGTTCAGGAGTTCATCGAAGAAAAGCATATAGGCGGCATCATTTACTTTGACCGTAATATGAGTTCTCCTAAACAAGTGGCCGAGTTATCCAACTCCCTGCAGGAATCTGCAGAAGGTAGCCGATTCTCGCTTCCACTCATGGTTGCCATCGATCAAGAAGGAGGGGCCATTACCCGGATGAGGGAACAGGTTTCCCCTATCCCTTCGCAACAGAAGTTAGGGGAAAAGGCCACTGCGGATGAAGTATATCAGGTGGCTAAATTGAATGGTAGAGAGCTGGAGTCGATGGGAATCAACCTTAACTTTGCCCCTGTTTTGGATTTATCGAAGAAAGATAGCCGTTCATTTGGAACGGACCCAAAAAAAGTCCATCAATATGGGGAAAAAGTGATTGAAGGGTTGAATGAAGCATCCGTTACAGGAGCCCTGAAGCACTTCCCGGGGAATGGCCGTAGCGAGATTGATCCACATGTCGAGACCTCTTCCGTGGAAGCAAACCAGCTTGACCTGGAAAACTCGGATATCTATCCGTTTAAAGAAATCATCAAGGAAGTGGATAATGACAAGTTTTTCATGATGGTGACGCATATAAAATATCCGGCTTATGATAAAGAAAAACCTGCCAGCCTATCCAAGGTCATTATCGAAGACCTGCTACGAGAGAAGCTTGGCTACAAAGGAATCGTCATCACGGATGATATGGAAATGGGAGCCGTGAAAAATTACTTTTCCTTTAAGGACATGGGCAAAGAAGCGATTCTTGCAGGCGTGGACATCGTCTTGGTCTGTCACGAACATCCCCACCAATTAGAGGTGTATAACGGGATAATCGATGCCGTTAAAAATGGGGAAATCCCGATGGAACGAATCGATGAATCAACAAAGCGCGTCCTGACTTACAAACTGAACAACATTCAACAAACGACCGTTGACCCAGAACAAGCTGCAAAAGTAGTGAAAAGTCCTGAAAGCGTGGATTATATCAATGGTCTGGGCCTTGAATGAATTGGCAAGAAGTAGAACCCGAACGGTGTCGTTCGGGTTCTTTTTCGTCTTTTGAAGGAACTGGCTTGGTAAATATGTATATTTAATGGATGTGGAGATTGAAATTGCTGAAATGTGTCCGATATATGACTAGAAACGGGAATTTTTGATGAGGGAGAAAAAAATTGCACATACATGGAAGCTATAACATAGGGCTTGTCATTTTGTCCTTCATAATTGTGACCTTGGCTTCGTATTCGGCTTTGGATCTTGTGGGAAGAATCATCCATTCAAAACAGAAAGCCAAGAAATATTGGCTGGTAGGTGGAGCGATTACGATGGGTCTAGGTATATGGTCGATGCATTTTATCGGGATGCTGGCTTTACAGGTCCATGAAACAATTACGTATGATTATCTTAAGGTCCTGATATCGGTTGGGATCGCCATTTTTGCTTCAGGGATGTCCTTGTTCTTTGTCAGTCGTGAAACGATAAATCGGAAACAGTTATTCATTGGAGGTGCCTCATTGAGTACGGCCATCCTTACGATGCATTACACGGGAATGGCTTCGATGCGTATGGCGGCGTCCATTCAGTACGATCCGCTATTGGTGATCTGTTCCGTACTAATTGCTTGTTCCGCTTCGGTCGCGGCTTTAAAGATCAACTTTCACTATAAACATCAAAAGGCTACCAGGCTGGTTGAAAAAATCATCAGTGCAAATATCATCGGGATAGCGGTTGCAGGCACGCACTATACGGGAATGGCGGCTGCTACGTATCATAGCAATCACACGGTTTCACCAACCAGTTCAGCTCTTCCTGTTGGAACGCTCTTTCTGGCACTCGGAATCGGAAGTGCCATGCTTTTCATTCAGATAGTTGTCCTCTTTTTCATTCGCCTTGATAAGAAACTCACCCTACAGAACAAGGAGTTGCTACTAACCCAGCAAAAGTACGATTCCCTTGTTACTTATAATCCGGATATCATTTTCAGGATGAATAAGGAAGGGAAGTTGGAAACAATCAACCCGGCGGTTTTCAGGATTTTAGGTTATACACCAGAGGAAATTCAAAGATTGTCTATTGAAAGTCTTGTATCTGAAGAGGAATGGCAGGAAAGCAAAAACTACTATATGGATACGTTAAAAGGGACCCTTCGCTCTTATGAAATTATGGCCATCCATAAAAATAAGAGCAAGGTCACTTTTAATGTCTTGACCGTTCCGGTATATGTCGATAATGAAATCGAAGGTGTATACGGAATTGCCAAGGACATCACCGAGCAGAAAGCGGCCTTGGCCAAAGTCAATTATATGGCCTATCATGATGAACTTACAGGGTTGCCAAACCGAAGATCCTTTAAGGAAAAAGCAAATATCTTCATTGAGCAAAATGTGGAAGGCATGTCTGCTTTGCTCCTGATGGATATTGATCGATTCAAGACCATTAACGATACCTTGGGACATGGGCAAGGTGATTGGTTTATAAAAGAAATTGCCAAACGGTTTGACGATTGCCTGGAACCAGGAGAACTCCTAGCTAGAATCGGGGTGGATGAATTTGCGGTATTCCTGCCGCAGATATCTGGGCTTGAACAAGTGGAAATCACCGCCCAAAAGTTACTGGAATCTTTGGTAGAACCAATCAAGCTCAATAACCATGACATCTACACAACCACATGTATTGGGATATCGGCTTACCCGCAGGATGGGGGGGACATCGAAGAACTTTTGAAAAGAGCGGATCTGGCGATGTTCTTAGGAAAAGGAACTGGAGACTCATCGTATAAGTTCTTTAAAGAGTCCATGGAAAGTAGATTGGATAAAATCCTGATTGAAGAAGAAATGAGGACGGGGATTCATAAAGATAATGAATTTCTATTATACTTTCAACCAAAGATCGATACACAGACTGAGAAAATATCAGGTGTAGAAGCTTTGGTCCGTTGGAACCATCCAAGGCTGGGATTCGTCTCACCAGCTGAGTTCATTCCATTGGCTGAGGAAACGGGGCTGATCATCCAACTCGGTGAAAAGATACTCGACTTGGCATGTGCCCAACTCCATGCCTGGCATAAAGAAGGATTCGATTCCATTCATATCGCCGTCAACATATCGACGCGGCAATTCATGCAGGAGAATTTCATCGAAAAGTTGAGATGCATGTTGGACAAATGGAATATAGATGGCAGGAATCTGGAGTTGGAAATAACCGAAAGTACGGCGATGAACAATGTGAACAGGGCCATCTTTACCTTTGAAAGGTTAAGGGAACTTGGCGTGAAGATCGCCATAGACGACTTCGGCACCGGATATAGTTCCTTTGCTTACTTAAAGGATTACCCCATCAATACATTGAAAATCGACCAATCGTTTATCAGGAACTTGGCAACCGGTGGACCGGATGAAGCAATTGTGGCGTCCATCATTGGGCTGGCCAAAAACATGCAGCTGAATATCGTGGCAGAAGGCGTTGAATACCAAACGCAATTCGACTTTTTAAAAGAAATGGAATGTAACCAGGTACAGGGTTACATGTTCAGTAAACCGTTGCCAGCACACGAATTAGAAGACAAGTTTCTACGCAATCTATATGCGTTTCCGGTCGCCTGAAGGATGGAAGTCTGGGTCTCCTTGTTTAAAGAAGTGGTTATAGGGAAATACTATACTATACTAAAATATAAGGAGGAAACTCAGATGCCATCAAACAAAATGATTGGAACCGTCGTATTGGGAGCAGCTGCTTACTTAATGCGCAATAAAGAAACGCGTGAGAAAACAATAAGCCAGATCAAATCAATCGCTAATCCTGAAATGATTGATAAGGTAAAGAGCCAACTCCAATCCTTCACTAAATCAAAATCAAGTAATTCAACAATCAATTAAGGTAGCATGAAAAAAGCTCCATCAAGGGATAGCATATCCTGGATGGAGCTTTTTTGGTTTCCCGAATTACGTAAAAAGCACCTGCCTTTAAAAAACTGGAGAAAGTTTTTTAAACGGCAGGCGCTTTTATGTCATCAATTACTCAGCTTCTTCACCATTGTCTTCTTTATTGAACCATAATGGATCTTCGTTATCGACCTCACCATTATAATTGATGGTAATCTCTTCTCCCGCCTTAATATCGGTATAAGCGAAGAAATCGAATGTATGATGATCAAAGTTTATGTCATATGTGGCATTCGGCGTATAGGAGTGGTTAAATAGCATGCCATATCCTAAAAGCAGGCAAGTATGGTTGATGCCATACTCAAACGCATAATCCGCTAGCAATGTTTTCTCGATATGAACATGCTCTTCATTTGGATAAGCGATAACCGGTGCTTCATGCAACAGCTCACCTTTTTTAATATCACGTTTTGCGAAAACGCCTCTATTGAACTCTCCATCACTGAGTGTGGAATTTTTAACTTCGATCATATTCGTCACCTACTTGTTCTTTTCTTTTATAGTCCAGATTGTATAAGCTTGACAGCAATTAGGAAGAAAAGCAACTAATTTAGGGAAATTAATCGTTATCCTCTTGAAGAATCCCCAATAAGTGCAAAATATCGTGGCACAAAAACGCAAAGAAATATGGCGTAAGTGCAAAGGAATTTGTCTATATCTCGGTTTTATTGGGTGAAGATGTAGGATTTTGCTGACAAGTGAAAAGTGGCATGAAAATTGCTGAAAGAAAAAGAATAATTAATCCATTCAGAACTTTCAAGTAGTATAATTTCTAAAGTGGGAATTTTCAGAACTGCGTGCAAAAGCAAAAGGGGATGTACATATGATAGTAAAACGCGAAGAGGAAGTCTTTGAGTATCCAGTCGAAACACCGAAAAAAGAACAGGGGTTAAACAGAGGGTTGAAATCTCGTCACTTAACGATGATTTCCATTGGAGGAGCCATCGGAACAGGATTGTTTCTTAGCAGTGGGGCTGCCATACATACAGCGGGACCAGGCGGTGCTCTACTTGCTTACGCATTGGTCGGGGCCATGGTGTACTTTGTCATGACAAGCTTAGGGGAACTAGCTGCCTTTATGCCAACCAGTGGGTCATTTAGTACATATGGAACGAAATTTGTCGATCCTGCCTTTGGATTTGCCTTGGGTTGGACATATTGGTTCAACTGGTCCATGACTATAGCGGCTGAGTTAGCCGCATCGACCATCATCATGAAATTCTGGTTTCCGGATAGTCCATCACTATTGTGGAGTTTCTCATTTTTAGTGCTTATTTTTCTATTGAACTATCTCTCTGTCAAAGGCTATGGTGAAGGGGAATATTGGTTTTCTTTCATTAAAGTGACGGCCATCATCATTTTTATCATTGTCGGCTTACTCATGATTGTAGGCATTATGGGAGGGGAAGCGGTAGGCTTTAAAAATTTCACAGTGGACGATGCTCCTTTTCCAGGTGGGTTCATGGGGGTATTCATCGTTTTCATAGCAGCAGGTTTTTCTTTTCAGGGGACGGAAATCGTTGGTGTTGCAGCTGGGGAAAGTGAAAATCCAGCTAAAAATATACCGAAGGCCATTAAAAGCGTCTTCTGGAGGATTCTCCTTTTTTACATATTGGCGATTTTCGTGATAGGGCTGCTTATCCCTTATACGAATTCAAGTTTACAAGGCGAGAATGTTATGGTCAGCCCATTTACGCTCATATTTGAGAAAGCGGGAGTAGCCTTTGCGGCTTCCCTGATGAACGCCGTGATTTTAACTGCGGTATTATCTGCGGGGAATTCAAGCTTATATGCCTCTACCCGTATGTTATATTCGATGGCTAAAGCCGGGCAAGCACCCCGGATTTTTGCCAAACTGAACAAACGAGGTGTCCCAGTGGCGGGTATGATCTTAACATGTTCCATCGGAATGCTTGCCTTTTTGGCTTCCATATTCGGTGATGGCACCGTATATCTATGGCTAATGAACGCGATCGGGATAACGGGATTTATCTTCTGGCTGGGCATTTCCATAAGCCATTATCGCTTCCGTAAGGCATATGTGTTACAAGGGCATTCATTGGATAAGCTGCCGTACAAGGCTTTATGGTTTCCAATCGGGACGATATTTGCCATTACGATTGGAATGGTCGTCATCTTGGCTCAAAATATCCAAGCGTTCTTTTCGGACCATATCGATTGGGGAAGTGTGGTGGCGGCATACTTAGGAATCCCTCTTTTTCTCGCCCTCTGGTTTGGGTATAAACTGATTAGGAAAACGAGATTCGTTAAGCTCGAAGAAGTAGAAATTAATTTTGATGAAAAGTATGACTGAAAACTTCCGGACCATGTTCACAGACATGGTTCCGGTTATTTTATTATTTTAAATTGAACATGTACCAATGTTAGTCGCATTGAATTGGATGTGAATGTTGTTTTGCAGGAAACGAAAGGGTGGAAGAAGAATGAGTATAAAAGATAGAAATCCCAACTGAGGAAGAATGCATCCATTTGGTAGAAAAGGAAGGTGCATGAACGATGACACTGTTGACCAATCTGAAAGTGCTAGACTTTTCGACACTTTTGCCAGGGCCATTCGCTACGCTCATGCTTGCAGACTTAGGAGCGGAAGTGTTGAAGGTAGAACGGCCGGCCAAGGTTGATACATGGGGAGTCGATCAATATTTGAACCGTTCAAAAAAATCGGTTGCCCTTGATTTGAAACGGCAGGAGTCGATTGATGCCGTAAAGAATCTAGTGAAGGAATATGATATTGTCCTTGAACAGTTCCGGCCGGGTGTCATGGATCGGTTGGGGCTGGGATACGAAGAATTAAAACAAATCAATCCAAAGTTGATTTACTGTTCGCTTACTGGCTTTGGTCAGACTGGTCCCTACAAGAATCGTCCAGGTCATGATATCAACTATATTTCGATAGCGGGATTGTCCGGTTACTCAGGTACGCAAAAAGGAGGACCTGCAAAAAATGGAACACAAATAGCCGACCTTGCAGGAGGCTCCATGCACGCTGTCATCGGGATTTTGTCGGCAGTCATCTACCGGGAGCGGACGGGTGAAGGTCAGTTCATCGATATTAGCATGACCGATTGCAGCTTTGCTTTGAATGCGATATCTGCCCCCCTACATTTACAGGGTGGATTGGAGCTTGAACCGGAAAAGTTGGTATTGAATGGCGGAACATTTTATGATTTTTATGAAACGAAAGACGGCCGTTACTTCTCGGTTGGAAGCTTGGAGCCATCATTCCGTGAAGTGTTATGTGAAGCAATCGGACAGCCTGAACTGTTCGAGTTAAGCATGAAGCAAGATGCGGAAAGTAGCATCCAATTCAAAAGGATCATCAAGCATGCATTTCTTGAAAAGACATTTGAAGAATGGCAGGGCATATTCGAAGATTTCGAGGCTTGTGTCGAACCGGTGCTGACTTTTTCTGAAGCGACCAATCACCCGCAACTGCAAGCGCGTGGCATGATAGTCGAAGTGCCCGATGGAGAAGGAAACATGCAGAGGCAGATGGCTTGTCCCATCAAAACATCGGTCTTCACTCCAGAGTATAAACATGTTGGGATGAAGCCGGGACAAAGTAATGATGAGGTCTTTGGCACTCTTGAATTGGAGCGATAGCAACGGATGGACCGGCAGATGATCTGTCGGTTTTTTTGTGGGTTAAAGGGGGAGTCCCTTAAGACATGTGAATATTTACTAGTTATAACGTATCCACACCGGGTAAGAGAGTATCATCCTTCGAATAAGGACTTGTCTGTATACACCAAGCTCAAATAAGGAGGATGATTGGCATGTTCGGTTTGTCTGATATCACTAAATTTCTCTTTTCCTTTTTTCTGATTTTACCGGTTGTCACGCTCATTCATTTAGGTGGGCATCTATTCTTTGTCACACTATTTGGCGGTACAGAGAAAAAAATCAAGATCGGATGTGGAGATAAGATTTTCTCCTTTTGCAATATAGAAGTGAGAAAATACTACTTTTGGAATGGGCATTGTGAGTTCAAGGGATTAAAATATGATAATAAGTTCACGAATAGTTTGATTTACTTAGGGGGAGCCCTCTTTAACCTAATTAGCATGTTGTTGATATATAGTTTGGTTTATCAGGGAATCTTGGAGAAGTCGGTCCTCTGGTACCAATTCATATATTTCTCTTTCTATATTATGTTCTTTTCCTTATTTCCGATGTATTTTTCCGATGGGTCGCCAAGTGATGGAAAGGCCGCAGAATTGACATTGAAGAACCAGCTCGATGATAAGGTGACAGATGATGTAGTGGGGAAGAAAGAGGATGAGGACGATCGATGTTGTTGAATAAAGGGACGAGCATAGGCTCGTCCCTTTTTGTTCTTATCCCCATACTTCTTTGGCGACATCCACAACGAATTTTAACTTTTCCCATTGCTGCTCTTCCGTTAGCTTGTTGCCAAGATGTGTGGAAGCGAATCCGCATTGAGGGCTTAAGCACAAGTGTTCATGTGGCACGAATTGTGCCGCTTCTTTAATACGTGATTTAACGGTTTCTTTATCTTCAAGTTCGCCATTCTTCGAAGTAACCACGCCAAGAACGACTTGTGCGCCGTCATTTGGAATGTGTTCTAATGGTTTAAAATCCCCTGAACGGTGATCATCGTATTCCAAGAAAAATCCATCTACATTTTCCTTGGCCAATAGAGTTGGGGCGATACGGGCATAGCTGCCTTCAAAAGCCCAAGTCGATTGGTAATTTCCACGACAAAGGTGAGTCGTGACAACCAAATCCTCTGGTTTTCCCTCCAACGTCCCATTAATCACGCGCAATGCTAAATCGATTAATTGTTCCCTTGTATATTTCCCCTCTTTGAACTGGAAGTCCGGAGCGGAAAGCCTGGCTATGTATACATCATCTAATTGTAAATAACGTACACCGGCATCGTAAAAGGCTTGTAAAGCATCTTGATAGGCTTTGATAATATCTTTTGCATAGTCTTCGATGTCAGGATAGATTTCTTCATTATGGACCCCTACCGCAAATAATTGATTGGGACTAGGGATGGTTTGTTTCGCCACAGCCCGTCCGTCCACGATTTCATTAAACTCAATAAAGTCTTTAATAAAGGGGTGATCTGGGTTGAAAGAAATTTTTCCTGTATTCCGAACGTTATAACGTTCTGTTTCAATTCCATCAAATGTGAGGCCTTTTTCCGTGACATACCCTTCGATTCCATTTAAATGTTCCAAGAAGTCAAAGTGCCACCAGGTGCGTCTGAATTCCCCATCAGTCACTGCCTCTAAACCGATTTCTATTTGCTTATCGACGATACGCTTGATTTCCTTCGTTTCAACCTCGCGTAATTGTTCTGCGGTAATGATTCCTTCTTTCCGTTGCTTTCTTGCCAGATGTATACTTTCTGGTCTTAATAGACTTCCTACGTGGTCGGCTTTGAATGGAGCTTTCGTTAAAGTGATAGACATGGTAGATTCCTACTTTCCTTATTAAAATATAAAAACCTCTTCTTTCAAAAAAGAAGAGGTATAATCAGCAATGCTTATATTCTCTTCTTATCTTCAAGTTGAACACTTCTGGAATTAGCACAGTACAGTAAAGTCTGTTGCTGAGGTATCAAAGGGCCAGTCCCTCCACCTCTCTGGATAAGAATATGAACTATTCAATTAATTACGACTATACAGGTAGTATTAGTAAAGGTCAATAGAAAACAGATAATTTAGAATATAATCGTTATTAGAAAGTAAGTTTCTCTTAGTTAAAATACTTTTATACACTTTCGCGGTGAAGTGTTAAAAAAATCCTTTGACTATTGTCAGAATATTTCTTATAATTGTATACATTATAGCGAGATAGGGGATTATTCAGATGAGAGATTTTTTTAATAAATTATTAACGGGGATGAGCATAGGGATTGTCGTTTCATTAATTCCGAATGCTTTGTTAGGGGAAATACTTAAACTATTGATTCCACATTTTCCCGTGTTACAGCATATATTCGATATCACCGTTTTCGTGATGAGCTTGTTACCTGTCATGATTGGGGTGATGGTCGGGATTTCGTTCAAGCTATCATCCATTCAAACGGCCAGTATCGGGATCGCGGCCATGGTCGGAAGTGGCGCCATCCAGAAAACGGCTGATGGTTTGTTTGCCCTTAATGGGATTGGCGTTGTAATCAATACTGGAATTACCGCGGCATTGACCGTATTGTTCCTGCAACTAATTGGCGATAGATTAAAGGCGTATGCGATTCTTTTGATGCCGACTTTAAGTATCTTGGTACCAGGAATGATTGGATACTTAATTCTGCCATACGTAAAATCCGCTACGGGACTATTAGGAGTCGGCATCGCTAACGTGACGTCATTGCAGCCCATTTTGATGGGAGCCATTATTTCCGTTATATTCTGTCTCATTATCTTATCTCCCATTTCAACGGTTGGGGTGGCGACGGTCATTATGCTCTCAGGTATAGGATCTGGTGCGGCCAACCTAGGAATCGTGGCAGCTGGTGTGGGCCTAGCCATTGCAAGCTACAAAGCGAATTCATTAGGGACGGCTTTAGCCCATGTGTTGGGTTCCCCTAAGATTCAAATGAGGAATTTCTTCATGAAACCGAAAATTGCGTTTCCCATGTTAATCACGTCCGCTATTCTTGGTGCGTTGGCAGGTTTGTTAAACATACAAGGGACCCCGTATAGTGCTGGATTTGGTTTATCGGGATTGGTCGGTCCCTTGAACTACATGAAACTGGCGGAAGGCGGATGGATTTTCAGTAACATATCCATCATGGTCATCATTTTCTTCATTCTTCCGATTGTGTTGAACCTTGTACTAATCTACGTTTTCTCAAAGAAATTAAAATGGATTAAAGCAGACGACTATACCTTGCATTTTGAATAAAAGGAAACCAAATAAAAGAAGCAGTCAGGCGTTTAGCTCTGGCTGCTTCTTTTGATGAGGAGGCTAATTCAAGGGTACTTCAACTTTTAAATCTAGAATCTGCGGTATCTGATGATGGCCAGGATTCATTTCATCCACTTTACTCAGGATAAATACACGTCTAAACGATTCCACTTACCTTCTTTATAGAGGCAAGCTGGACATCGCACCGGTTGAAGAAGAAAATAGAAAGAGCCATAAACCGAAGCGTATCTCGACGGTTCATGGCATCGGTCTCATCCCGTTAGGAGTTGGTCGAAGGGATGAAGGTTTCTGCGATATGAGATGTGATTGGACCGTACTTCTCCTGTTCGCTAGCGGGATAGGTAATGATAAAGGTAGTGCCCACTTGATCATTAAAGTAGTACCTCTTATAGATAATTTTCCTATTTTCTTCGTAGGAAATGACATACCAATCGTCTGTAAGTCGCTGATAGGCGATTTCTTCTGTGATACTTTTCAAATCATCTTCATAATACATTTCAATCGTTTCTTCATCGTTGATTATATTCGTATGGCTAGCAAAGGCGGTAATTTCAAATTCCTCATTATAGAACCTGGCTCCATCACCATTGGTTGGTGGGGTGTCCATATTTAAGCCTTTGGGATAGTACATGGAGAACCCATAACGGCCATTTTGATATAGTTGGTACGCAGTTTTTTGACCGTCGGCTTTTTCTACGGTTTTCTTATCTTCAGTTTTCTTTACTTTCTTTTCTTCTGGTTGCGTTTCTTCCTGGTCTTTCAGGGCAAGATCGACTTGTTCCGTAAGTTTAGTCAACTCAGATTGATAGCTTGATAGTAAGTTATCCGACTCGAAGCTTTTTTCTAAAAGTTGTAATTTCTTTTGTGCTAAGCTGTAACTTTCTTTTTCGATAAGTTCCTTCACAATCTTCATCGTGTCTTCAAACGAAGAAGTTGTTTCCTGATCAGCAAGGATTTCCTCTTTTAGTTTTTTAGCTTCGGTCTGCAACGTGTTCAACGTGCTTTTATTCGTAATGACGGCATTTAGAGATTCAAGGGAAGTATCAAATTCTTTTTCTTCATATGCAGTGACTGCCGTATCCATATGATTTGCCTGATCTAGATAAGCGGAGGCATCCTCATCCCTTTTTTTCTCCTTTAAGGCCAATTCGAATTGGATGGCTGCCTGATGGTAATCCCGTTTTCCTAGATATTCAATCCCCTTGTCCAAAGCATCCTGGTACCCATCATTTGAACATGAAGCAAGGACGAATAAGCAGAGGAGGATAACGGTTAGTGAAAGGCCTTTTTTTATCATGTAATCTCCTATTCTATCGTACGGTATTTTAGTGCGAATTAATTTTACCAGAATTTGAACGCTGTGGGTGGTTTTGCAAGACGAATACAAAATTTAAATTATTTTGTTTGAGCGGTCATTCATCTGTCATCCCGAGTGGCGTTTTATTATTTAAAGGTGGTCAGATAATCAAAAAGGTTTGCGGAACCTGTTAGAACCGTGCAGATACTGATAAAATATGGTAAGTGTGAGGGGAGGGACGGTCATTGGTCGTTCCGCAATTACCCAATCTTGAATAAGATGATTCAACGGAGTTTTTGCATAGGGCAAGGGAGGGAAATCATGTTTGATAAATTCAAGGATATAATCAATAAGGCTACAACGGAGGGGGTTTCCATCCCCATTACGGCAAAGATGATGGCAAGTTTAATAGAAAAGAAGTCAGGTGAAGAAGACATTGATGTGCATATTTCACCAGAGTATATCGTGCTGCGCGGGACTACAGAGGTGAAGAAAATGATGTTGAAGAAAAAGGTTGCCTTCACCGTCACCTTGAAACCGGTGCAAATCGAAAAAAGAACGATTCTGTTTCAGCTTGTTGGGATGAAACCGGTTAATGTTAATTTCATCAACCATAAACTGTTTAATAGACCACCCTTCTTTGAATATCATAATCGGATGATCAAAATTGATTTTAACGCTTGGGATATGGTGAAAAAGGTACCGGTCGGGCAGATTAAGTCATTTGAGCTGGTTGAGGGTGCCATGAATATCAAATTGGCTCTTTGACTATCAAAAAACAACAAAAGGCCTAAATAATGGCTCTTTATTTAGGTTTTTTGTATGCTTAGGGTACACGCATTCTTTTCTAGTGGAATTTGGATAAATGCGAGCGTCCTTATGGAATGATGGTGGGACCTATTGTTTTTACGGCAGGTTCTGATTATGATGGGATTGTTAGCATAGGAGGAGGATATGATGGATCAGAAGATACTGCCTGCTTCGGCAAGCATGAAGGATTTCGAGAGGTTCTTGGAGAGTTCCTATGAGATAGGGGTTTTTCTGGATTTACATATATCACAGCTGAAAAATGTGAGCTTGATGGCCAAGCAACGTAATAAGAAAATGATTTTCCATGTAGATTTGATTCAAGGAATCAAAAGTGATGAGTATGCCACGGAATTCATTTGCCAGGAGGTCCAACCTTATGGCTTGATTTCGACAAAGTCCAGTGTGATTTTAAAAGCGAAGCAAAAGGGCGTTGTCGCGATTCAACGGATTTTTTTAATAGATTCCCATGCGTTGGAGAAAAGTTATAAGTTGGTAAAGAAGACAAAGCCTGATTATATCGAAGTGTTGCCAGGTGCCATGCCCTGGATGATTAAAGAGGTGAAGGAACATTTGCAAACGCCGATTTTGGCCGGAGGGTTGATCCGTAATTCAGATGAGGTCCTGAACGCACTTGAGGCGGGAGCATCGTCGATCACCACTTCCAAAACGGAGTTATGGAATATGTTTAAATAAAAAATATAAAACAATTTTCTATTTTTTGATAAATAGTTTGACAGCGTTTTCATTAACTAGTATATTAATCTAAAATACAAGTTAATAGATGTGACGGAGATAAGGAGATTCACAACGGAAAATTCCCATTTACTTGTGGGTTAGTTCTGCTGTGGGCCTCCTTTTATTGATTTATGGTCATTATTCTAGAGGGGAAGAGGTTTTAATATGACACCATTTTGGGGAGAAGTAGTAGGTACGATGATTTTGGTTCTTTTTGGTGCAGGCATCGGGGCGGGATCTTCATTGAAAGGATCTTATGCCAAAGATGCTGGATGGATTGTCGTGACGATTGCGTGGGGGTTAGCTGTGACAATGGGTGTTTTTGCAGTCGGTTCCATTAGTGGTGCCCATTTAAATCCGGCTGTCACCATAGGTTTTGCACTTATCGGGGAGTTTCCTTGGGGAGACGTTCCAGGATATATCATAGGTCAGTTAATTGGTGGGATTCTAGGTGCAACATTAGTATTCTTGCATTATTTACCGCACTGGAAGGGTACGAACGATCCGGGTGCCAAGCTTGGTGTATTCGCGACTTCACCAGCGATCCCACATACTTTTTCCAATCTATTAAGCGAAATGATTGGTACATTCATCCTTGTTCTTGGTTTACTATTTATAGGGGCCAATGAATTTACGGAAGGGTTAAATCCATTTGCAGTCGGTTTATTGATCGTTGTGATCGGGATGTCCCTAGGTGGGACAACAGGATACGCCATTAACCCTGCCCGTGACTTGGGTCCACGTATTGCACATTTTCTCCTTCCTATTCCAGGTAAAGGAGATTCGAATTGGGGCTATTCATGGATTCCAGTCGTAGGTCCGATAGTAGGTGGGGGACTCGGAGCCATCTTTTATAAAGCATTCTTTTTAGGTGAAATCACGATAGTAAGTTGGTCTGTTTTTGCAGGAAGCCTAGTATTATTGATAGTGGCTTACGTATTTGGGAAAAAGCAGTCGCATGAAATAGAGAGTAAGAATATAGCTAGTTAATTTAAAGAGGTTGGGGGAAAATACTATGAAAAAATACATCTTATCTTTGGATCAAGGAACAACAAGCACACGGGCAATATTGTTCAATGAAAAGGGCGAGTTGGTCCATGTAGCCCAAAGGGAGTTTACACAGCATTTCCCGAAACCGGGCTGGGTTGAGCATGATGCCAATGAGATTTGGGGGTCGGTTTTAGCCGTCATTGCGAGCGTCATATCGGAATCCGGCATAAAGCCTGAACAAATTGCCGGGATCGGAATAACGAACCAGCGTGAAACGACAGTCGTATGGGATAAGGAAACGTCAGTCCCTATCTATAATGCCATCGTATGGCAATCCAGACAGACGAGTGCCATCTGCGAAGAGTTGAAGGAAAAAGGTCATAATGACATGTTCCGGAAGAAAACGGGATTATTGATTGATGCTTATTTTTCCGGTACAAAGGTGAAATGGATCCTTGATAATGTGGAAGGTGCACGTCAAAAGGCCGATGAAGGCAAACTACTATTTGGAACGATCGATACGTGGTTGATCTGGAAGCTCTCAGGAGGGAAAGCCCATGTGACGGACTATTCCAATGCTTCAAGAACGTTGATGTATAACATCCATGAATTGAAGTGGGATGAAGAGATTCTGGAAATCCTGGATGTTCCGAAATCCATGTTACCGGAAGTCAGACCTTCTTCAGAAGTGTATGCGAACACGATTGAATATCACTTCTTCGGGCAATCGATTCCAATTGCCGGTGCAGCAGGTGACCAACAAGCCGCTTTATTCGGCCAAGCTTGCTTTAATCAGGGAATGGCGAAAAATACGTATGGAACAGGATGTTTCATGCTTATGAATACGGGTGAAAAAGCAGTCGATTCCGAACATGGCCTATTGACGACGCTTGCCTGGGGATTGAATGGCAAGGTTGAATATGCACTGGAAGGCAGCATATTCGTAGCCGGTTCTGCAATCCAATGGTTACGTGATGGCATGCGGATGCTGAATAATGCCCAGGATAGTGAGGCGTACGCAAAACGAGTGGACAGCACGGATGGCGTCTATGTGGTGCCAGCATTTGTAGGACTGGGAACCCCATACTGGGACAGCGATGTACGTGGCTCTGTATTTGGACTAACACGTGGGACAACGAAAGAGCACTTTATACGCGCTACCCTTGAATCCCTTGCCTACCAAGCGAAGGATGTCCTGGATGCGATGGAAGCAGACTCAGGTATTGCGCTGAAGACATTGCGAGTGGATGGCGGGGCAGTGAAGAACGACTTCTTAATGCAATTCCAAAGTGATTTATTAGGGGTACCCGTGGAAAGGCCGACACTGAATGAAACGACAGCGCTGGGTGCCGCATACTTGGCTGGACTAGCGGTTGGCTATTGGAAGGATCAAGAAGAAATCGCCCAGCAGTGGGTAATAGACAAGACTTTCACGCCTTCCATGGAAGAGAAGGAAAGTGAAAAATTATACGAAGGCTGGAAAAAGGCCGTGCACGCGGCAATGGCTTTTAAATAAAATAAGCAAAGTCTTTTAAATACAGGCAACACTATGATATACTGAAATCAAGTTAATAACTCGGCCGGAGAATAGGAGAGACCACGAATGCGTTATCGAGAAATCGATGATGTGCATTTGTGGTCTCTTTCTCTATATTTATATCCTGATTATGGTTATTGGCTTACTAGAATGGGAAGATAATAGAGTATATGCTGATTATTAGAAGAACCAACAAGATAACACCCCAAGGAGGAGTTAGATATGAGGTTTTCAAATAGATATAGAAAAGAAACAATCGATAAATTAAAAAAAGAGAAATTTGATTTAGTTGTAATAGGTGGAGGAATCACCGGTGCAGGGATAGCATTGGATGCGACCGTACGCGGCATGAAAGTGGCATTAGTTGAAATGCAAGACTTTGCGGCTGGTACATCAAGTCGATCAACCAAGCTTGTCCACGGTGGATTGCGTTACCTTAAGCAGTTGGAAGTGAAGATGGTTGCCGAGGTAGGTAAAGAGAGAGAAATCGTTTTTGAAAATGGACCGCACGTAACGACACCGGAATGGATGCTCCTTCCGATGCATGCAGGTGGGACATTCGGCAAATTCAGCACATCTATCGGTCTCCGTGTCTATGATTTCCTTGCAGGCGTCAAGAGAAGTGAACGGAGAAAAATGCTTACTGCGGATGAAACCTTGAAGAAAGAACCGCTTGTTAAGAAAGACGGGCTTAAAGGCGGAGGGTATTATGTTGAGTACCGTACGGATGATGCGCGTCTGACGATTGAAGTCATGAAGGCGGCCGTCGATAAAGGGGCGACTCCCATCAACTATACGAAGGTAGAAAAATTGGTCTATGAAGATGGTAAAATTGCTGGAGTAAAAGTCCGGGACGTACATTCAGATGAAGAATACGAAATACTTGGAGCAAAAGTGGTCAATGCAGCTGGACCATGGGTCGATTCAATTCGTGAAAAAGATAACTCGAAAAAAGGAAAAACGCTTAAGCTATCCAAGGGTGTTCACATCGTCATTGACCAATCGAAGTTCCCTTTGAAACAGGCCATTTATTTCGATACGCCGGATAAACGGATGGTCTTTGCCATTCCGCGTGCGGGTAAAGCTTATGTGGGAACGACAGATACCTTTTATGAAGGAGATCCGATAGATCCGGGTGTAACGCAAGAAGACCGTGATTATATCTTGAAGGCGATAGCTTTCATGTTCCCTGAAGTGAAGGTTACGGATGCAGATATCGAGTCAACCTGGTCCGGTGTAAGACCATTGATTCTGGAAGAAGGCAAGGACCCTTCTGAAATTTCACGAAAAGATGAAATATGGGTGTCCGATTCAGGTCTTATCACGATTGCCGGTGGGAAATTGACCGGGTACCGCAAAATGGCCAAAACGACCGTAGACCTAGTGGCCAAGAAGTTTTCAGAGGACTTGAACAAATTGTTCGCAGATCATAGTACAAAACGGATCCGCATTTCAGGTGGAGATGTAGGTGGGTCGAACAACTTCCCTGAATACATCAAGAACCATATTCAAATGGGTGTAGATGCAGGGCTCTCTGTTGAAGATTCAAGAAAGATCCTGTCCATGTACGGGTCGAACGCGCCGGTGTTATTTAACATTGCCATCAATGAAAAGGATGGGGGAAGCCGTACAGGTCTACCGCAAGTGTTATTCGTACAATTGCAATATGCACTGGACCATGAAATGGCAGCCACTCCTGTAGATTTCTTCTTCCGTAGAACTGGAACGCTTCTGTTTGATATCGATTTGGTTCAAACTCATAAAGAAGCCGTAACCAACTACATGGCTGAATACTTTGGTTGGAACGAATCAGTTACAAAGAAAAGAACAAGCGAACTGGAACACGCAATACAAGGCGCTACTTCAGTCTTGTGACCTCCATATGAAAGTAGAAACGCCAGCGGATAACGCAGGCGTTTCTTTTTTATGCTGTCAAGAAGGTTCCCCTTTTTTACGACAAAATTATTTCAAATGTAAGAAAAACTAACATAACATATTGTGGAAAAATATAAATTATTATATAATTTTGAATATTCTAATCGATAAAAGGGGGAACTTACTTGAAGGAATTCATAGACGCTTTGAATGGAGTGTTATGGAGCTCACCGGTCATTTATATCTTATTGGGGGTCGGGCTATTATTCTCCATATTGACGCGTTTTCTACAAGTTAGGCATATTAAAGAAATGATTGTATTGATGTTCCGGGGAAAGAGTTCGAAAGCGGGGGTTTCTTCATTCCAGGCTTTATCCATTGCCCTTTCAGGACGTGTCGGGACAGGGAATATAGCTGGGGTGGCGACGGCCATCGCCTTCGGTGGACCAGGTGCGGTTTTTTGGATGTGGGCCATTGCTTTCATAGGGGCATCCAGCGCATTCATAGAATCTACGTTAGCCCAGATTTATAAAGTGAAGCAAGACGGTCAATATCGTGGGGGTCCTGCTTATTATATTGAAAAAGGGATAGGTTGGAAATGGTTCGCCGTCCTTTTCGCAGGCGCGGCACTTATCGCAATGGCAATTCTTATGCCGGGCGTCCAGTCCAATTCCATTGCCGCCGGAGTGGAAAATGCCTTCGGTGTTGAGCCGTTCATCACAGGAATTGCCGTGGTCCTTTTACTTGGGTTCATCATATTCGGTGGCGTAAAGCGGATCGCCAATGCCGCGCAATTAATTGTTCCGTTTATGGCCCTCGGGTATATTCTATTATCCGTTATCATCGTCTTCATGAATATCACAGAATTACCCGGTGTCATATCATTAATATTTAGAAGTGCTTTTGGTCTGGATTCTGCATTTGGTGGGTTGATCGGGATGGCCATCGCGTGGGGAGTGAAACGCGGCGTGTACTCGAATGAGGCTGGTCAAGGAACGGGTGCTCACCCAGCAGCTGCAGCCGAAGTTTCCCATCCGGCCAAGCAAGGCCTTGTCCAAGCTTTTTCCGTTTATATAGACACCCTATTCGTTTGTTCGGCTACTGCCTTCATGATCTTATTCACGGGCATGTACAATACGCAAGCGGAAGATGGGACATCAATCGTGAATAACTTAGGAGAGGTGGAACCGGGTCCAGGCTATACACAAGCGGCCATTGATAGTGTGATTCCTGGGTTTGGTGCAGGATTCGTGGCTATAGCCCTCTTTTTCTTCGCCTTTACGACCATCATGGCCTACTATTATATCGCAGAAACGAACATTGCTTATCTGATGCGAAATCGGAATAGTAAATGGGCGATGCACACCTTGAAGGTCATTATCCTTGCCGCCACTTTTTATGGAACGATCCGAACGGCAGAAGTGGCTTGGGCCTTAGGGGATGCGGGGTTAGGAATCATGGTATGGCTCAATGTCATAGCGATTCTGATTCTAGCCAAACCAGCACTCATAACATTACGGGATTACGAGAAACAAAAGAAACAAGGGGTGGACCCAGTTTTTGATCCAAAAGCATTGGGGATTAAAAATGCGGATTTCTGGGAGCATGAATATATGAAGGATGAAGAGAAAATATCATAATCCTATGAAATGATATATGTATTTCAATTAAGCTAGCTCGAGTAATCGGGCTAGCTTTTTTTTGATGTCATTACCAAAAAGGGAACTACATATTATGAGTAAAGAAATGGATAGCGGACTAGCGGAGTCGGGTGTGTCTTCATATTCACAAAGGTGGTAAATGGACCAATATTATACATTTGGTTATAATGAGACTATCTATAGGTAATCGTTCGTTCAGTTAATGTCACGGAAAAGGGAAAGTAAATAATCCTTCACTTAAGTTTGGTGAGAAGTTCGTAAAAAAGTGGTGGTAAAGGGAGGCGAGTGCAATGGTTGCCGTATTGGTTGCTGTATTTAAAGAAGTTGGAGAAATAGTGAGCTTGGTATTAGGATTGATCATCGCCTTGATGCTGATGGTTGGGTTGGGTGTAGCCCTTACAAAAGTACAGGAGTCCGTTCTAGTACCCGCTGTTCGCAAGATCAAGAAAATGATGAGTAGAAGTTAGCGTAAATGCCTTCACTCCCCGAATTATTCTCGCAATATTCCCTACCTGACGAGATAAAAGCGGAGTGTAAAGAACACTCCGCCGTGTACTACTATTTTAATATAAAACTTTACCGTCTATGCTTGAATTAAAGGGTGACAATAATCGGGCCATTTTTAGTAAGGATAATCGTATGCTCCAATTGAGCTACAAAGCTTTTTTCTGTGGCATAGGTCCAATTATCTTCTTTTTGGAATACTTCTTCTTCAAAGGTTGAAATAAATGGCTCGAATGCGATAACCATCCCTTCCTTTAGTATTTCGTTATCCCAAGGATCATAATAATTACATATATGGGCAGGTGCTTCGTGGATCTTTCGTCCAACACCATGTCCCGTAAGATTTTCGATAACAGTGAATCCATGTTGTTTCGCGGTTTCAAAGACCGCTTTTCCGATTTTGCTTTTCTTGGCACCAGGTTTTGCTTTCTTGAGACCTGCATCAAATGCCTTTTTAGCGACATCGCATAGTTTCGTTAAGACTTCATTGCCCTCTCCTACTACAAATGAGATTCCTGTATCTGCGAAATAACCATTCTTTGAAGCGGAGACATCTATATTTACGAGATCCCCTTCTTGAATAACCCGTTCACCTGGAATGCCATGCGCCACTTCTTCGTTAATGCTAATGCAAGTATAACCAGGAAAATCATATTCCCCTTTTGGGGCGGAAATGGCACCTGCCTTCTTTAGCAGTTCTCCAGCAATATCATCAAGTTCTTTGGTCGTTACGCCAGGAATTGATCTTTGTACCAATTCATCTCTAATGGAGGCAATAATTTTGCCGATTTCTTTCAAGCCATTAAAATCTTCTTCAGTCTTTGCAATCATTCTTTCACCTCATTAATTATTTATATAGGAGTTATTAATTGTACCCTTATTTCCACTTTAGTTAAAATAAATGTGAAAAAGTGCCTGACGAATTTATTCCGAAAACAGTTAGCTCCTTCACTCTTCTAAAAATATCAGAAACACAAGAAAAAACAACTGATGAGTGGCTGGTTTGAATCGTCCGATGTGAGATGAGAATGGTATCGAGGCAAAGGTAAGTAAAATGTAGCTATTCCAACGTAGAGGGAAAAAGCATGAATTACTGTTAAGGCGATTATAAAGGGAAGTTCTTTGAGAAGAAAAGGGGAGGGATACAAAGAAAAACCCTCTGCTTAAAAGCAAAGGGTTTCGAAGTATGGAGACTAGGGGGATCGAACCCCTGACCTCTTGGCTGCCAGCCAAACGCTCTCCCAGCTGAGCTAAGCCCCCGGGTTATGGTACAATAATTATTTTATTCGGAATCCGAAGAAAAGTCAATATTAAATTTTATAATTTGTAAAATGAGTAAGAAAAACCCGTTTGAAGGAATTCAAACGGGTTTTGTACATTAGCCATTTTCAATTTCCACTCTGGATATTTCACTGAGTTTAGAGACGGTATAGTACACCTCGGAAGTCTTGACTTTATAATCGACCAACACTTTTAGTGTTAAAAGGTGAAGGTCTTCTTCGACATCTTTAATCCGAAGCGCCTTGATGTAAATATTCTCTTCTTTAATTTTCTTCAGTACGATAGCAATATCATCTTTACCCTTGATCTCTAGCTTTAGAAAGATTTCCTTTTGTCTCAATTTTCTTGGTCCGAGCCAAGTGACAAGGGACGGCACCAATTCGACACTGATGATTAACAGGATGACTCCAGCGATCGCTTCAAGGAAGAACCCTGCCCCGACCGCAATCCCAATACCTGCGGCACCCCATATGATGGCGGCGGTCGTTAAACCGGAAATGCTGTTATTATCGCGACGCAGGATGACCCCTGCACCGATGAAACCGACCCCTGATACGATTTGGGCCGCAAGACGAAGAGGGTCCATCGTGATATTAACATCGTCACTGCCTGGAAATTTATAAGCTGATTCCAACGAAACGATTGTTAATAAACAGCTGACGATGGAAATGACCAGACTTGTTTTTAGTCCGACTGGTTTCCGTTTCATCTCCCTCTCTAACCCAATGATTAATCCGAGGAGAGCCGAAATCCCTAACTTTATCAATATCTGCAGTTCAGATTGAGGTTCGAACACCCATTCCATACCATTCACATCTCCTCAGAAAAGATAGAAGAATTAATAATCTATTCAATTTTGCCCATTTCAAATAAACTATCCCTTATAATTCTACCATAGTAAAATAAACTTCAAACTAGAATTCGGGGAAAGAGGAGAGAGAATGCAGCCCAAACCAAAAATGAATCCCTATTTGGCTTTAGCTATAGGAGTAGCCTCGGTTTCTTTTTCGGCGATCTTGGTCAAATTAGCAACTGCGCCTTCGGGAATCATTGCTTTTTATCGATTATTATTTACCGTTCTATTGATGCTTCCTGTTTTCCTTATCAAGTACCGGCATGAACTCAAGCTCATCCGGAAAAAGGACTGGTTGTTATCGATTGCCGCTGGTGTGTTTCTAGCCTTTCATTTCATACTGTGGTTTGAATCGCTCAATTACACATCTGTGGCCAGTTCGACAGTCCTTGTCACACTTCAGCCGTTATTCGCTTTCGCGGGGGCTTACTTCTTTTTTAAAGAAAGGTTTTCGTTGAGAGCGATAGGTAGTGGCGTCATCGCGATAGCCGGAAGTTTTGTCATCAGCTGGGGAGATTTCCGAATCAGCGGGATGGCACTTTGGGGAGATGTCCTAGCCCTTATCGCATGTGCATTAGTAACGGGTTACCTATTGTTTGGACAGAGTGTTGTAAAACGTATCTCTTCTATAACATACACATTTGTCGTGTATAGCATTAGTGCGGTTACTTTGTTCGTCTATGTTCTTGTTAAAGGCGAGGCACTCGCGCCCTATGCCGTTGAAGATTGGATCTATTTCATTCTTCTTGCCATCTTTCCAACGTTATTAGGACATTCGTTATTCAACTGGACATTGAAATGGCTAAGTACTACAACCATTTCGATGGCGATACTTCTGGAGCCGGTAGGAGCCACGGTCCTTGCTTACTTTATTCTCGATGAGCCTATTCTATGGACTCAAGTTCTCGGAGGCACCATCATCTTGGTTGGTCTAACGACGTTTTTAAAAGCTGAAGGGAAAGAAGGTTGAAAAAGACTCATATAAAAGCAGTAAGTCTGACGCGACTTACTGCTTTTATTCATAGGGATAGAATAAATAGGTCATCCTGGTGAAAATCAAGGCGAAGATAAAGCTGAATAAGAAGGTCGTGCCGTTCACTTTCCCTTTTTCTTTACTGAATTTAATGGCTTCATAAAAAGCGGTGCAGAATAAATAAAGAGCCATGCTATAACAAATGAGTAGCGCAACCAATAAAAGATTCATCATTTCACCTCATAAAAAAGATATCAATCTATCTATATATAAATTCAAGATGAAATATGCGGGATATTTTAATTTTGTTACGGAGATAAAGTGAATGCAGGGGAAGTTTATATAGAAGAAATGAAAATGAAAACTTTTTTAAAAAAACTTTGTAAAAATATATTGCAAACATTTTTTATACATGGTATATTATTTCTTGTCGCTAAGACAGCAACTTAAACGGCTCAACAAGCTGTTGAAAATCATTTTAAAAAAGTTGTTGACAAACAGCAACGAAACATGATAAACTAACGAAGTCGCTTTGAGAGAAACGACAACGAAATTGCTCTTTGAAAACTGAACAAAACAAAGCGCCAACGTAAATTTTGAGTGAGCACACACTATAAAAAAAGCAAAATGAGCA
>NZ_JBNNST010000027.1:0-22628 GCF_050278025.1 Peribacillus sp. NPDC097197
TCGACTTGCATGTATTAGGCACGCCGCCAGCGTTCGTCCTGAGCCAGGATCAAACTCTCCGAAGAAATGTTTGACTTGCTCATTTTGCTTTTTTTTATAGTGTGTGCTCACTCAAAATTTACGTTGGCGCTTTGTTTTGTTCAGTTTTCAAAGAGCAATAATGGTAATAATGGAGCGGGTGAAGAGAATCGAACTCTCATCATCAGCTTGGAAGGCTGAGGTTTTACCACTAAACTACACCCGCACTATATAATTATGAATGATTCCGAGAAATAATGGTCGGGAAGACAGGATTCGAACCTGCGACCCCTTGGTCCCAAACCAAGTGCTCTACCAAGCTGAGCTACTTCCCGTAAAATATGGTGCGCCCGGCGGGAGTCGAACCTACAACCTTCTGATTCGTAGTCAGATGCTCTATCCAATTGAGCTACGGGCGCTAATTTCTATGATGTTATTGGTGCGGCCGAGAGGAGTCGAACCTCCACGGGGTTTCCCCCACTAGGCCCTCAACCTAGCGCGTCTGCCATTCCGCCACGACCGCGAAAGCGACTTCGTAAGTTTAACACCTTTTCAACTTGTTGTCAAGTAGAAAGTTATGCGGGTGAAGGGACTTGAACCCCCACGCCTTGCGGCGCCAGATCCTAAGTCTGGTGCGTCTGCCAATTCCGCCACACCCGCGTAATAAAATGAAAATGGTGAGCCATGAAGGATTCGAACCTTCGACCCTCTGATTAAAAGTCAGATGCTCTACCAACTGAGCTAATGGCTCTAAATGAAAATGGCTGGGCTAGAAGGGATCGAACCTTCGCATGACGGAATCAAAATCCGTTGCCTTACCGCTTGGCTATAGCCCATCAATCAAACTCATTAACAGCTAGGTTAATATTATATCACCATAACATCACTTTAGCAAGAGTT
The DNA here is from genome assembly GCF_050278025.1 of Peribacillus sp. NPDC097197. Taxonomy (NCBI): domain Bacteria; kingdom Bacillati; phylum Bacillota; class Bacilli; order Caryophanales; family Bacillaceae; genus Peribacillus; species Peribacillus sp. NPDC097197. The sequence goes on from NZ_JBNNST010000027.1 coordinate 919, forward strand.
TATTTTAAAAAAATAATGGCGGTCCCGACGGGAATCGAACCCGCGATCTCCTGCGTGACAGGCAGGCATGTTAACCGCTACACCACGGGACCAGCAAAATAATGTTACAGTAAAAAGTGACCCATACGGGATTCGAACCCGTGTTACCGCCGTGAAAGGGCGGTGTCTTAACCGCTTGACCAATGGGCCTTAATTAAAATGTTTCTGGCGGAGAAGGAGGGATTTGAACCCTCGCGCCGCTCGCGCGACCTACACCCTTAGCAGGGGCGCCTCTTCAGCCTCTTGAGTACTTCCCCAAAAAATGGCTCCGCAGGTAGGACTCGAACCTACGACCGTTCGGTTAACAGCCGAATGCTCTACCACTGAGCTACTGCGGAATAGTGAAAGTTGGTTCCCTTTTTATGCTCAAGGACCTTAGTGGTTGTCGTGCAGAACAAGTTGTTATCTTGTCGACTCTTATGATTATAAAGAGGTTCAGAGTTAAAGTCAAGACATCTTTTTCTTTTTTTTATTTTTTTATTTCTTTTTCTTTAATCCCTTGGTAAATCAACGTTCCTCGGCACTTTCCACAGACAAATCTCGAAGTATCAATTCTTTTTTTTCTTAAATATACCTGCTGACATTGTGCACATATATATTGAATTGTATTCCTTTTCCTCTTAACTTGATTCGAAGGCAAAGGCGAACAGAATCTTGGGGCTCCCGTTTTTTTGAGTAAATGCTTAAAGTCTGCATCCCGGTGCTGGTACCCTTTCTTCTCAAGATGGAGATGATAGTGACATAATTCATGTTTTATGATCCCAATCAATTCTTCCAAACCACGTTCCTCGAAATATTTCTTGTTTATTTCTATATTATGAGTACCAAGCAAGTACCTTCCACCTGTTGTGCGAAGTCGTGGGTTAAAACTAGCTTGATGCTTAAACTTCCTTTGAAAGTGATTCATCGAAATTTCCTCAACCAATTTTTGCAATTGTTGATTATCCATCTCCCACACTCCTTCCATGGTAACAAGACAACCTATTATAACATAGACTAATAAAACAACAGGAATCTTTGGGGAGGTTAGCGTTATGCCGAAATGGTTTCAAAACCAAATTAGAAGAGCTTTCTATGATAAGGATTATTATCAAGTGAAAATGTTGAATCAATGCTGGTTTTTTTATCAAAAAAAAGAAACGCTACATTTATGATCATGATTCTACTTACGTAGTGTTCGCTCTCCTATAAAAAAAACCCCTTCTAAAAAAGAAGGAGTCTTTTCATTCATTAATTTTGGTCCTTAGGTTGTAACATGGTCAGCGACACTCTCTGTTTTTGAGCATCAACTTGTTCCACCCAAACCGTTACTACGTCTCCGACAGCCACAACGTCCATCGGATTCTTTATAAAACGGTTACTAAGTTTGGAAATATGCACGAGTCCATCTTGTTTGACGCCAATGTCCACAAAAGCACCGAAGTCTACAACATTTCTCACCGTACCTTGTAGTTCCATGCCGGTCTTTAAATCTTCCATTTTCAAAACGTCCTTTTTAAGCAGAGGTTTTGAAAGCTCGTCTCTCGGATCTCTTCCCGGTTTGACCAAATCATCGATGATGTCTTTAATCGTTATTTCCCCGATATCCAACTCATCAGCCAATTCTTTCGGATTTAAGCTGACTAATTGTTTATTCAACTCATCACTACCAAGGTCATCAGAAGTGAAACCGATTTTCTTTAGCATTTTATTCACAGCTCCATAGTTCTCCGGATGGATGGCTGTTTGATCAAGCGGTTCCTTGCCATTTAGAATGCGTAAGAAGCCTATGCATTGCTCATATGTTTTTGCGCCTAGTCGAGGAATCTTTTTTAATTCCTTCCTACTTGAGAACTTTCCTTCTTCTTCTCTTTTTTTGACGATATTTTGTGCAACAGATTTTGATAACCCCGCTACATATTGTAATAGGGATGGAGAAGCGGTATTGACGTTCACCCCTACTTGGTTAACGGCTGTTTCAACCACAAAAGTAAGAGATTCAGATAGTTTTTTTTGTGAAACATCATGTTGGTACTGCCCTACTCCTACAGATTTAGGATCTATTTTGACAAGTTCAGCAAGTGGATCTTGTAACCTCCTACCAATCGACACAGCACTTCTTTGCTCGACTTGAAGGTCCGGAAACTCCTCACGGGCAATATCTGAAGCTGAATACACGCTCGCTCCCGCTTCATTGACAATGATATAGGAGATGTTCCCTTTCATTTCCTTTAGAATATCAGCAATGAACTGCTCAGACTCCCTAGATGCGGTCCCGTTTCCAATGGCAACAATCTCTACATTGAAGCGCTGAAGAATTTCTATCGTTTTCGTGCGGGCTGCTTCTTTCTTACCTACAGGAGGATGTGGATAGATTACACTAATGTCCATCACCTTTCCTGTCTCATCAATAACAGCCAATTTACAGCCCGTTCGATACGCCGGATCGAGAGCTAGCACCACTTTCCCTTTAAGCGGAGGTTGTAAAAGCAAATTCCGGAGGTTTTCCGAAAAGATATGAATGGCTTGGTCTTCCGCTTTTTCGGTTAGTTCTTTTCGGATTTCCCTCTCTATAGAAGGTAAAATCAATCGTTTGAAGCCGTCTTCTATGGCGGCTTTAAGCAATTCAGCAACTTCGGACTGATTATTTTTAATCACTTTCCGTTCTAAGTAACTGATGATGATATCCGTTCGCGGCTGTATTGATATTCGTAAAATGTCTTCCTTTTCACCTCTATTAAGGGCTAAAACCCGATGCGGAACGATTTTATGAATGGGCTCCTCATATTCATAGTACATCTCAAAAATCGCTTTCTCATCCTTTTCAGCATTTTTCACGGTCGAGGTCAACTTGCCTGCCTTAAAAATCTCATCCCTGATCCATTTTCTTAATTCGGCATCATCAGAAAGTAATTCAGCAATAATATCCTGAGCACCTGCTATTGCTTCTTCTATAGAAGAGACTTCTTTTTCATCTGATATGAATCCCTCTGCTTTTTCACGGACGGAAGCATAAACCTTACATTCAAGTAACCATAATGCCAGAGGTTCCAGGCCTTTTTCCTTAGCAACCGTAGCCTTAGTCCTTCTCTTTTGTTTATAAGGTCTATAAAGATCTTCGACTTCCTGCAGCTTTCCTGCCTTATCGATCTGTAAAGCCAATTCGTCTGTCATCTTACCCTGTTCACTGATGGATCGGATGACTTCCACTTTTCTCTGACCAAGGTTCTCTAGGTAATTCCATCTATCCATAATTGAACGGATTTGTACCTCGTCTAGCGAACCCGTCATTTCTTTACGATAACGAGCTATAAAAGGCACGGTATTACCATCCTGGAGCATCTGTATGACATTCTGTACTTGATTGTTCTTTAAGGTTAGCTCATTGGATATTTGCTTAATCAATACGTTCAAAGAATCTTCTACCATTACCAATTCATAAAACCTCCACCCTTTTTGTTCTTCTATGTATAGTCTAGCAAATGAACGATCATTGTGCGAATTCGCATACAAAAAAGCCCACTTCCGTTTATGGCGAAAGTAAGCTTCCTAAAATAAGAGTTGTATCATCCGCTGTTTGTGGACAGCTTTCTAAAATACAACGAGCGTTTTTTTCGATAGGAACCTTCCTCTTTAGAAACGATTTAGCTCCTTTGAGTTCCAGTCCATCTGAATGAAAAATAAATTTTGCGTTCTGTTCATATTTAAATCTCTGTGTCCTGTACTTTTGCTTTCTACCTGACAAATACCCGGTAACAGGGAGAGGATATACCAACTTGTCATCCATCGGATTATATAGGAAAAAGCGGATGTTCCCTACTGAACTGTAGACAAACTCCTTCTCTTCATAATAAATCTTCATGATGGCGACGGCCGCCCCCCGTTTAGCAATCAATACCTGATTACATACATCCATAAGTGACTCTACATCTAAATGATGATGCATTTTGACTTGCTCTATAACCGCGTGGGAAGATTCATATGCATGTTCCCCACTACCGAGACCATCAGCCAAAACACAAATAAAGTAATCTTTCACATGAAGAAAGAAGTAATCATCACCACAAAAAACCATATTGTTTTTAGAGGTTTGAGAGACAAGGACTTCTATATTTTCTTCTCGCAAAATCTCTTTAATCACGGAATTAACTCCGAATTTTCAGCATTAATTGCCTCCTGAAGCTTTTTAATTGCACGACGTTGAAGTCTTGAAACATGCATTTGCGATATGCCAAGCTTGTCGCCCGCTTCTTTTTGGCTTAAGTTCTCTAAATATGTGTATTGAATGATCAACTTTTCGCGATCACTCAATACATGGAGAACCTTTTCAAGTACTAATCGTTGGTTGACACGCTCGAATCCTTCATCAACGTTTCCAAATATATCGAGTAACGTAACCGTACCGCCATCAGAATCTGCCTCGATGGAATGGTCAACGGATAAAGCTTGATAACTTTTTCCCATCTCCATTGCTTCCAAGACTTCTTCTTCGGCTACCCCAATATGGTCCGCTATCTCATCAATTCTTGGCGAACGATGCAGCGTGGTCGTTAATTCCTCAACGGTCACTCTAATTTTCGGTCCAAGTTCTTTAATTCTTCTCGGAACATGGACACTCCATGTTTTATCCCGCAAGAATCTTTTAATTTCGCCGATTATCGTAGGAACCGCAAACGCTTCGAAGCTTTTACCGAAAGATTCGTCATATCGGCGAATGGCACCTAATAAACCAATCATTCCGACCTGAGAGATATCTTCTTGAAACGATTTCCCCTTTGCGTATTTCCTGGAAATCGTCTCCACTAAACCCTTGTAATGAATGACTAAGTTACTTTGTGCTTCATCATCCTGATTCAACTGATAGGCTCTGATCCATTCATTTACCTTTTCTCTTTGCGCTTGATTAGGTTGAGACTGTTTTTGCATCCATCTCCACCTGCTCTCCTTCTAAAAACTTAGTCATAAAAACCGTAACCCCTTCATGCTGGTGAATTTTCACATCATCCATCAAGGTTTCAATGAGGTAAAGGCCCAAGCCTCCTTCTCTTAAGAATTCGACTTTTTCTCCATGTTCATATGGTCCAAGCCCTTGACGTACCTCTTCGAAATTACAGCTTTCACCACTATCAGAAACCATTACTTCCAAACGATCAGGATAGAGCCCAAAACTTACTTTCACTTCGCCATTTTCTTTATCTTTATAAGCATGCTGAACCGCATTCGTACAGGCTTCACTTGTAGCGATTTTCAAATCTTCAATTTCGTCGTACGCAAATCCCATTCGGCTACCTATCCCAGAAAGTGTTAAACGAATGACACCGATGAATTCCGGTTTTGCAGGTATTTTCATTTCGATGTAATCATATACTTGACTCATTCTAACCCACCCTCTGTACCACTTTTAATATCAATAATATCTGCAAGACCTGTAATATCAAATAAACGTCGTAACCTTTCCGATAGTCCTATTAAAGTGAATTCGCCATTATGTGCTCTTACGTTTTTAAAAGCACCAACGAATACGCCCAATCCCGTGCTATCCATATAGGATACTTCCTTTAAATCAATAATAATTGAAACATTCTCTTGCTCTGATAGTGGAAATAATGATTCTCTAAGCTTTGGTGCTGTATAGGCATCAATTTCGCCTTGAAGCTTAACTGTATATTCCGTGTTTAACTCATTAACATCTACTGCTATATTCATCCTTGACCCACCTCTTTACATCCTCATCAATTCTTATTTATATATACCCTTGATTTTCAAAGCTAAACATTCGCTTTGAAAATTATTAATGTAAAATCGTCCCGCAGTTGAAAATTCTGCATTTTCTCCAACTGTTTATAAAGATTATTCACTATTTCCTGCGGCTGTAAGTGCATGTTCTTCTTAATCAATTCTATAAGGGTTTCACGCTCTATGAAACCATCACTCGTACGGCATTCCGTTACCCCATCGGATAAAAGGATAATCATGTCACCCGGTTTTACGAATTTTTCATATTGTTTATATTTCGTTTTTTTATCCACGCCCAGCAGTAAACCTTTTGCATCCAAGTCACTGAAGGTTCCGGCAGACGCATCATAATAAAACCCTGGCTCATGCCCGGCCGATGCAAAAGTGAACCGCTTATCATGAGGGTTATATAAGCCATAAAACATCGTAATGAACATGCTCGGATCCACATTATGTTCAACGACGCGATTTAAACTTTCCAGTACACTCTTCGGTTCATGGCGGTGTTCCGGCAAGCTATCCATCGCGTATTTGATCATCGACATGCATAGGGCCGCAGGAATGCCTTTCCCGATTACATCCGCAATGCCTATTCCAATACACCCAAGTTCATCTTCAACAAAGTGATAGTAATCCCCATTCATCTGTCGGGCTGGTACACTTATCACGCCAACATCCAAGTTCTTGATTTCGGGTATCTTCGTTTCCAAAAGGGTGTGTTGCACCTTTGCCGCAATCTCTATTTCAGATTTCAACTCCTGCTGTTGGTGCCTTAGACTCTGATGTTCACGATAAGCAATGCCATACCCCATCATGACTTCTAATAGAAAATCGAATGAATCCACCACTTTGGTTGGCAGATCCGGATACAATGCCATTAGATTATTTTTATGCATACTGATGATCTCTTCAGGGGATATATTATATTTAATATTTAATCTGCTGATTTTTTGACCCTGATAGAGAGCTTGTTCATTTTGATCTTTTAAATAGGTAGAAAGCGCCTCCTGGTACTTTTTATCCATTTTTTCTCTTATATCCATATTCCCTCCTAACGGAGCCACTTGATGGCGGAAATCTTAGTCCCCTCACCCGGTATCGACTCAATATCGAAATCATCCATTAAGCGTTTTGCTCCAGGCAGGCCTGCCCCCAACCCCCCTGAGGTCGTAAAACCGTCCTCCATTACTCTACGGATATCCTGTATACCTGGTCCGTTATCTTCTGCAATGATTTTCAAGCCCGACTTGCCGTTTACAAGCAATTTTTCCAGACTCACATTTCCTTGTCCTGCATATAAGTATATATTCCGTGCCAATTCGCTTATGGCGGTTGTGATTCTAGCCTGGTCTACCGTGCCAAAGCCCAGTTCTTTAGCGAAGTTCCTTCCAAGCTGCCTTGCAGCTACTATGTCCCACTCATTAATAATTTTTACGCAGGATTGGACCCCCATACACTAATCCCCCAATTCCTGTTGTAATTTTTCCAGGCCCTTCTCTAGATCTAAAGCTGTTAGGACATCTTCGAGACTAATTCCCAATTCTATTAAGGTGATAGCAACTGCCGGCTGGATTCCTGTAATGACAACCTTGGCCCCCATAAGCTTTGACATACTGAAAACATCTCCCAATACCTTTGCGATAAAGGAATCTATAAAATCAATGGAAGTAATATCAATCACCACACCATTGGCACTGGTTTCATGGATCTTATCCAATAAATCTTCTTGAAATTGAAGGGCAGTCATATCATCCAATTCCCATTGGATAGAGACTAGCAAACAGTCATAAAGCTTTAAAATTGGAATCCTCATATGTCTCTCTCCACCTCTACAATTTTTCGGCTCGTTAATTCCAACGCAACCTCTATTCCCTTCTTCAAGGTGTTTTTTGTAATTACCTCATTCAAGTTAATTCCTAGATTTACGATCGTTTGGGCAATTTCCGGCCGGATGCCGCATAATATGCACCTTGCCCCCACCAATCGAACCGCTTCTCCTGCTTGAATAATATGATGGGCTACCATGGTATCGACTACCGGCACACCCGTAATATCGATAAGAACGACTTCGGATCTGTGCTTGACCACGCCCGTCAAAAGATTTTCCATGATCTGCTTTGCACGTTCCGTATCAATTGTACCGACCAAAGGCATAACTGTGATGCCCTCCAATACGGGAATTAAAGGTGCCGAAAGTTCCTGTAAGGCCATTCTCTGCAACGAGACGGTCCTTTCCCAGGTTTGCGAATATATATTGACGATTTCATTACTTATCGGAGTCGACCATTTATTTAAATAATTAACCAGCTCCATTTGATTATCTGGAGATACAATACCTTTATCAGCCATACCTTGCATGACGATAATCAAGAATTTTTGAAATCCTTCATTGACGAAAGTAAGGGGCCACCCTAGTTGGACCACTTTCTCGGCAAAATCTGAAAGTTTCAACGTGAACTCCCTGTCCTTACTATCGACATGGGCGATTATCATATCTATAAATTCACTACTCGTTTGTGTGAACATCTTATCGGAGACAACTTTTATCAATCTCACATCTGTATTTTCCTTCATGATGTTCATCCATTCAGTTAGGATGTAGTCTTGGTTTTGTTTAATAAAATTGTAAACCAATTGATTCATAATATCCCTCCATTTTACCACAATTACTATGTTTTACCCTCTGCGTCACATCAATGTTACTGAACTGTAATCTTTTCCAATTTTAGTTTTATTTCAATCCTATATATCGATCCTTATAGTCCTAACACATCATTTTACCCAAGATCCACATCAAGAAACATGATTGGAATGGAATGCCGGTGCAAGCACTTTACACCCCTTATCTAATTGTTATTCGTCAAAATCCTCCCATTTCCTGCTTAATGGTTATTTAGTAACTTCAATCGATAGCTTCACCATCATTTTTTGATAAACTGACCGATACAATCAAAAGTTTGTAAGCAAAAAAACGATTCCTTTAGAAAAGGAATCGCCAGTTTTACCTTATAGAATTCGAATTATAATAACGCCCGTAATGACGGGAAACTTTTTCTTTAAAACTCAATCAGACCTAAGCTAATTTGCAGAGCTTCATTGACTTTTTGCATCATAGGATCGTCAAGATGTGTTATTTTATCAGTTAAACGCTGCTTATCAATTGTACGGATTTGTTCCAGTAAAATGACAGAATCACGTTCGAATCCGTACTTTTTCGCATTAATCTCAACATGTGTAGGCAATTTCGCTTTTTGAATTTGAGCTGTAATGGCTGCCACTATCACAGTCGGACTAAAGCGATTACCAATATCATTTTGTAGAATGAGTACCGGACGGGTTCCACCTTGCTCTGACCCTACTACCGGAGAAAGGTCTGCGAAGTACACGTCACCACGCTTTACAACAATCAATGGCTCAGCCTCCGCTAACTAAACGTTCAACGCAATGCCCAGCCTCGAACTCAGCTTGAAAAGCTTCAGAAGCAATCGTCAAATTAATGGCCGCCATTTCGATATAACCGCGTTTCATTGATTCGCGAAATTCTTTCTTTTTACGTTCGCGAAGATACATTTTTGTGGCACGATAAATAAATTCACTGCGATTAACATTTTCTTCACTCGCATACCCATCTAGTTCAGTTAAAAAATTTTGAGGTAATCGAATTAATATCTCTCTTGTTGCGCTGGATTCAGACACAAACATACACCTCCACCATCACTACACACCTTTATTATATATCCTTTTCAATATTACCATTAAAATTCCTATCTGCAAAGAGTATATTCCATTTCTCCATTCTATTATCAGCATAATAATGGATTTCTTATTCACAAACTTTGGATTTTCTTACAATCCCGTCTATCCTAATAGTATATTGCGTACGTGGCTAAACATGCCGTTTTTCAGATATAACCGTGGAACTCTCGCTCCTAACATGCATGTTACCTCATAATTGATCGTTTCAAGCTTGGCCGCTATTTCATCCACCGATATCGACTCATTTCCATTCTCGCCAATTAGGGTCACTTCCGTTCCCACCGGGAAAGGACGAGGTAATTTGATCATACACTGATCCATGCAAATCCTGCCTACGATGGGGACCCTTTGTCCTTCTACAATAACTTCCTGCCCTTGAAGCTTACGGATCCAACCATCGGCATACCCGATCGGCAAAGTAGCAATCCATTCATCCTCACTAGCCGTATACGTAGCTCCGTAGCTGACACTATCGCCCTTAGCGAGTTGCTTAACGGCGACGATCTTGGTTTTTAAAGAGATCGCCTGTTTCAACGGAAATGGTAAAAGACCAAGCATTTCTTGGGAGGGGCTTAACCCATACATGGAGATTCCCATTCTGATTGCATTGAAATCGGCTTCAGGGAACCTTAAGGACGCTGCACTATTAGCAGCATGAATGTAAGGAGGTTTCCTATTCAATACCGATAGCATTTTTTTGAATAATTCAAGTTGCTTTTCATAATAATCCGTATCGAGTTCATCTGCCGTTGCAAAATGAGTGAATACCCCTTGAAAGTTGAAGCATTCTTCCTGTTGAATTGAACTTTCCAATTCCTTTAGCTGTTCTGTCGTACGGACACCAATCCTGCCCATCCCACTATCCACTTTCACATGAACGTCCAGAACCTGCCCTGCCTTGAGTATATGACTTGCCTTTATTAACCAATCACGATCAAAAACTGTCAACGATATGCCATGTCCGGCAGCTATCCCAGCACTTTCGGGTCTCGAAGCCCCTAGAACTAAAATGGGAGCGATTATTCCCTTTTCTCTTAATGCTAGTGCCTCATCAAGAAACGCGACACATAAAAAGTCAGCACCTGCTTGCAATGCAGTTTGAGCCACTTCGTAATCTCCATGACCATATGCATTTGCTTTGACCACAGCAAACAGACTAACACTGGACGGTAGTCTGTTCTTCATGGTTGAAATATTTTCATACACACTATCTAAGTTCACTTCTGCCCAAGTATCACGATGAAACCCTTGTGTTTCCAAAACCCGTTCCTTCTTTCTGACATCACCAATAACGATTTCTTCTCATTATAGAAGTTTGTTTTTTATTATAGCCCATTCTATTACTAACGGATAGAAAGATAAAGTGCTTTTTTTACCAAAATTTTATATACCGACTAAACGACCGATTACTTCAGTACAGATATATTCTTCTATTCAATGGCAAGCCAAGGCCCTCCCAGCCCAATGTAATTGTGGGAAAGCCTAGCTTGATTGAATTCTTCGCCTTACTTAACAGAATCTCCACCAACAGAACGGGCTATTTCTATCATCTTTTCCTGTGTTAAGTCCTTCGAAGCTAACATGTAATCCACACCGTCAAAGGTCCAGGCTACTGTATTTCCCGTCATCGCCCCCACTGTAAAACCTAAGTCGACAGGCTCTCCATTGACATTGGTAGAAACAGAGGTTTGGACTACTTTTGCTTTTTCTTGCACTAATGTAAAACTAGTTGACCCTTCATAGGTCAGGATGACACGATCTCCCCCATCAGCTGCGATTTTCTTTTCTTCTGTTAGATTCATATCATCAAGATTGGATGGATATTTAACGGAAAATCCTTCATCCTTCACTTCTGCCATGACAGGAGCTTCAAGTTGGGCACTTGTCATGTTCTTTTTCATATCGAATGCATCCTTGTCGAATGTCGTATCAAATTTCACTTTAGAGAATTCCACCAGGACTAATGCTGTTTTATCCGGATCCATGACCTTAACGCTTACCGGGGATAGGTCCTTTTTATTGAGTGTGATTTCTTGAAAAGGAAGCATCTTATTGTTTTGGTAGCGTGTTTTGGTCTCGAAAACATAATGCTTATCCGTTTCTTTATATGTTGCGCTTTTATCTTCCGTGATATCTTTCACCAATGATTCATACAAATAGGCCTGGCTACTGTTTTCCGGCCATTCACTTTGAAACTTGAAGCTTTTGTTCAAAGCGGGCGTCAGTACATACACACCATCATCGTTTTTCAAAATCATTTGGCTCTGGTCCTTCTCTTCATTTTTTAGATTCACTCGGTAAAACGCAGGATTTTTATGCCAAATTTCCACAGTGTACACTTGAGGCTCCGTCCCCATCTTCAGTGTCATTTTCGCGTTTGCTTTATACCCCTTCATTTCCCCAATCTTTTCATTTAAATCGCTCACTACATCACCCTGTGATTTTTGGCCGCAAGCAGAAAGAGCAAGCAAGAGCATGATCCCTGCAAAAAGCATTACCATCTTCTTCATCTTTTCAACCCCTTTTTGTCATTTGAACGTAAAAGGGAGAGGAAAAGGCAGGATCCGGACATTGGCTCGACTGATGACTTGCATCCCAAGATTTTAGACACGACTTTTCCCGTCCCGCCAAAACCTTTTTGAGAGCACCTACTCTGCCATGTACCTTTTACCGGGCCTTGTCTCCCTATAGCACTAAATGTATATGAGACAACCTTGAGGTTTATGACCCGATAAGACAAACTCAATCAGTCCCCTTCAACTACGACTTGTGCAATCGCATAGTCACGGCTATGACTGATTGAAAGATGGACACCTACAGAAAATGGCTTCATAATCATGGGCTTTCCATTTCCATCTGAAACAATTTCTATATCCAAGAAAGATAGATGCTTCCCAATTCCAGTCCCCACTGCTTTTGAAAAGGCTTCCTTGGCAGCAAAACGGCCAGCAAAATACTCAATCTTCCTTCTGCCTTGCAACTTATCAAACAGTAAAATTTCTGAATCGGTTAATATGCGATTCTTGAAGCGAGGCTGCCGACTAAGCAGCAATTCAATCCTATCCAACTCCGTTATATCCACACCAATTCCTTTAATCACTTCAACACCTCTTCTACTAAGTTACTATCTTGCATATTATCAGAGGACGATACCTCCTAAAAAATGATATTATATGTATAGAAATCCAATACTAAGGAGAATTCCATGTTTACAAGAACAGAAAGTTTTCGCGAATACGTGTCTTCTTATCGCGCCGTAACCGGCCTCATGTTCATGATGATGATCGTGTTTGTTTTCAACCTATTCCCTTTGTTTCCTGGTAATGTTCTTTTTTATTATGGTACAGGCGTGAACCTGTACATTGCCGAGGGCCAATGGTGGCGTTTGATTACACCTATTTTTCTGCATGGGACGTTTACACATTTACTTTTTAATGGGTTTTCTCTTGCCATCTTCGGTCCAGCCCTCGAAAAATACCTTGGCTTTGTTAAATTCGCCATCTTTTTTTTAATGACCGGTATCCTAGCCAATATCGCCACTTACTTGTTACTGCCACTCACATATACACACGTAGGTGCAAGCGGCGCAATTTTTGGCATACTAGGCTTCTACCTCTATCTTGTCCTCTTTCATAAAAGCAACTTTTCCACAAATGAAAGAAATACGGTTTATACGTTAACAGGCATTGCAGTAATTATGACATTTATTCAGCCACAAATAAACATTGTCGGTCATTTAGCGGGACTGGCTGCTGGTTTTTTGACAGCGCCCCTTTTCTGGAGAAAAAAATGGTAAACCGAACAGCCGACTCTAAATACGGAGTCGGCTACTTATTGTGCAGGTACCACTTTTCAATTAGATGGCAATCCTTATCTTCTATATCAACCACTGTACCCACTTGGGAGCTGATCCCTGACTTTATGGAAGCTGATATCGTCGCTAAATGGCTTCGCTTCTGGAAATATCCCTTTTTATATGTAAGCGATTGAATCCTGTTTCTTGGCATGATTAAAGTCTGCTTGGAGATTAAACGGCTGCTCAGTATCAATAAGTCCCCCTGGGTCTTCCACCCGGCCTCTATGAACTGCAAATAGGACCAAAGGAAGGCAAGTGGAATCAGTAATAAGGAGAAAAATCCCCATGTTCTGAAGAACCATATGAGGACCGCGATAATCGGGATTAATACGATTGCTTTGCGGATGACATAACGATAATAAGCACGTCTAGGCAAAGGCTTTATATCCGCTACCGTTTCATAGCCTGGTAAAAATTCTTGGATTTTATCAGGCAAGTGTTTCTTTTTAATTAACGGAAAGAGCATGATGGAAAGACTTTCACGATCTTCCACACTTCCCCCAGCATACTCCAAATACACAGTGGCCAATCCCAATGGCTTACGTACGAGATTTTCCATGATCCGAATCCCCTGGACCTTGCGGATGGGAATCGTTAATTGTTTTTTCTCCAACAATCCCCTTGTAATAACAAGCTCCTCACCTGTCCTCAAAGCGGTGAAGTTGGCATATCTAATGACCATACTCACAGTGGCCAACACGTAAACGACCAATAAGCCCAAAATGGCAAAACCAGTTAGTATGACTGACCCGAGCCCGATATACTCTTCATAATTCTTGAAGATTTTTTCAAAAGGAATGATTTCATCAAACTGTGATATAAAAGCGATTCCACCGGATAAGAATACACCGATTGCCCCCGACGTTGCCGCCATAACAAAAAGTTGAGGCAACGCTTGCTTAAAAGTAGAGGAAGCCCTATCTTTTTCCACGACGTGTAAATCTTCTTCTGTACGTTCCCCTTCAAGGATGTCAGAAGAAGTTTTTTTCTTTTTCTCCTCAATAATTATTGTATTCAGCTGATTCGCTTCGCTTTTTCTAATGGCGGATAAAACGGCATCAGCCTGAGTGCCACCAGCCGTTTCGATATTCACTTTCACAAGCCTGAATATGCGTTGGATAATCCCCTCTGAAATATCGATACTATGTATCCGGTCAAACTTAATATAACGCTTCTTCCTGATGAATACGCCGGATTCTATCCTGAGCTCCCCGGACTCTAACCGATATGTAAAGCGCAACCATTGTATGAAAGCACGAATAACGAGCAAGAGCACGACGACGCCGATAACTAATGGCTGGACCCATCCCGGGACATCATTATTTTGCCCTGGTAACACGATCACTATCAAGAATGGCAAAACCAACTCTTTTATCGATTTAATGATATTGAGAAGGACAGCAATGGGGTGAAGCCGTTTCGGTTCAAACATCTTCTTCCTCCACACTGGCCATCCTGGAAATATAGTGCCGTAATTCATCCGCTTCCGTTAAATCCAGAGCAGGTATAATATGCACCGTTGCAGCTGTGGATATTTCCACGGATGCCAAATCATACTTCCTTAATAAGGGGCCTTGCTTCGTTTCAACATGCTGTACCCGAATCATCGGGATGAGGGTCCTTTTAATCACAAAAATCCCACTTTGGATATCAATCTCCGTATTTCGCACGTCATAACGCCATCTTTTCCAGCGTAAAGAAGGAATCAAAAATACGGTCAGGTAACATTGAACGAAAGAGAAGATAAGCAACGCTCCAAAGATCCAATAAGTCCACCCTTGAATGATCGTCAGCACTAAAATGACCAAGCTCAAAACCCAAATGATTGAACAGCCAATAAGCCCACTGAATTTCCAAGCAGTCAGTGCCTTATCGGATATGAGGCTTTGAGGTTCCATAGTACCCTCCTTTTCCGATTTAAAATGAATGCTCTTGTTATTCCACACATTGATGTGCATCCAATTTGATATACCTCATTGTACAGAATTCAAACTTTTCTTACAACTACCTCATTCATTTAATTCTATTTATTACAAAAACATCCACTTAAACACTTTATTGAATAAAAAATAAGCCGCTCAGATGAGCGACTTATTTATCGAAATTCATTTCAATTAATTGCTAGATTTTTCTCTTTTTTGGCTTGTGCTACGGTTGCCATAGCCATTAGATTTACGGTTCGAGCTAGGACGTTTGTTTGCCCCGCTACCGTAATCTTTTCTGCCTGAAGAACTACGTCCATTACGCGGTCTGTTAGACGAACTGCTTCCACCACGGTTACGACGCATTGAAGGAGATTCTTCAGTTAATTTAATCGGAGTTTGATCAGGTTCTTTCGTCATTGACTTAAGCATAGCTGCAACTAAATCAGCTGCACTATGTTGTTTCAATAACTCTTCAGCTTGACCAAGGTATAACGATAAATCGTCATTCTCGATTGCAGAAAGAACTTTCTCCGTTACTGCTTTTTGTTGCCCTTGCAACGCTTCAGTTGAAGTAGGAGTTTTCATTCTCTCCATACGTTTTCTAGTTGTATGTTCAACTGCTTGAAGTTGCCCTCTTTCTCTTGGTGTTACAAATGTGATTGCAATACCATGTTTACCGGCACGTCCTGTACGACCGATACGGTGAACGTAACTTTCTGGGTCTTGAGGAATATCAAAGTTGTATACATGCGTTACACCGGAAATATCAAGTCCACGAGCGGCTACGTCCGTAGCTACAAGGACATCAAGATTTCCTTCTTTGAATTTCTTCAATACAGAAATACGCTTCGCTTGGCTAAGGTCACCGTGAATTCCTTCAGCACTATAGCCACGGATATTCAATGCAGAAGATAATTCATCGACGCGACGTTTTGTACGTCCGAATACGATGGCAAGTTCTGGTGTTTGGATATCGAAAAGACGTGCTAATGTATCGAATTTTTCACTTTCTCTTAATTCCAAGTAGTATTGTTCGATGCGGTCAACAGTCATCTCTTTCGCTTTTACACGAACAAGAACTGGTTCATGCATGAAACGTTCTGCAATTTTACGGATTGGGTCAGGCATTGTAGCTGAGAAAAGCAATGTTTGTCTTTCATCAGGAACCGTTGAAAGGATAGACTCGATATCCTCAATGAATCCCATGTTAAGCATTTCATCCGCTTCATCAAGGACTACAGTGTGAACTCCACCTAATTTGATGTTTTTACGTTTGATATGATCTAACAGACGACCAGGTGTACCAACGATGATATGTGGTTTTTTCTTTAAGGCACGGATTTGACGGTCGATGTCTTGTCCTCCGTACACTGCTAATACACGAGCGCGCTTTCCGTAACCAAGTTTGAAAAGTTCTTCAGAAACTTGAATGGCAAGCTCACGAGTAGGTGCAATAACAATCCCTTGCACATTTTCGTTGGCAATATCGATGTTTTCCATCAATGGAATACCGAATGCTGCTGTTTTACCTGTTCCCGTTTGCGCTTGACCAATAATATCTTTACCTTCAAGTGCTAGAGGAATCGTTTGGGCTTGAATCGGACTCGCTTCTTCAAATCCCATTTTTTCTATTGATTTCATAGACGTTCTATCTAAACCTAATTCGCTAAACAATGTCAATGTTTTCGTACTCCTTTTTATATCGTAAATTTACACGTGCATTCAATGCACGAATTGATTAGTTCAAATCCTCATCATCATGACAGATGTTCTACTTTATTCTTATGAAAAAGTTTATCATTATCACCTAAAAGAATATCTACCTTTTAGCTCTAATGAACTCAATATGATTTTTTAAAAAGGAAATATACCAGTACTTGCGTTTCACTGGCATTTAATGCATTGCGCACGTGTAGACTTATTTTTAACATACGCCCATCTTTTTAAAAGTGCATGTAACCAAAATTAAATTCAAAATGGAAAATTAAAAGTAGCATAAACGGTTATTCACCGTTTTATTTCAGGTGAGGGCTGCTGCACCTATTATTCCACAGACTTAAAAGTCTGTCTGAATAAAACTTGACGAGCGCCAAGATTCTTATACAAAACAGGCCCGGTGCGTTGAGGATGTGCAGAAGTGGAAAGACGCTAAATGCAGCTTATTTCCCTATTAGCTACTAAAGCCACTGTGGTACGCAGCTTTTATATATGACCAGACGCGCGGCCTATTTAATCTAAAATAATCTCAAAAAACCTCATGAAAAACATGAAAGAAGAAACAATATGTTGCCTCAACCTGATTAATCTAATTAATTATTCATCAATGATAAGACATTTAAACTCATACTTCATATTACCATTTTCAAACTGTTATTGCAATAAAGGATATTTTCGTATCCATCGTTACTTATAAAGAATACGGCGGGAAGCCGACATGTCAAATATCCATTTCCCCCAAAAACAATAGTCTTGATACCCATTCATCGGGTTTTTCTCCTAGAAGTGAAGTAAAGAACGATGCCCAACCGATTCCGAAATAAAAAAAATCCGGGTACCCATATGGTACCCGAACTCCTTCCCATTTAGACCAATAAAACGAATTGTTCGATTTTACAAATGGACAATATCTTTTTCACAGGCTTCGTTGCACCCGTCATTTCTATTTCCAAGTTTGCGGATAATGGATATAACCATTTAACGAGGAAACTAATGCCGGTGCTATCAATAAATTTCACTTTTGATAAATCGATTTGAAGGCGATCTATATTATCCGGAACCTGGAAGGTATTCAATAGCCTTTCAAGATAGGACGAGTTCTCATAATGAATATCACTTAAGATATGCACATTAAACGTATTTTGATCAATATGGACATGAAGCATGCGCGCCCACCACCTCTTTCACATTAAATACCGCTGTAGCTCTTTTTCCTGCCTCATCAAAGGAAAACTCACATAATTGCTGGATCAAGTATAAGCCCCTGCCCCCTTCATTACTCACATCGGGGCATTCCATCTTCCTATAGCTCTCCCAATTAAACCCTCCAGCAAATGAATGAATTTTTATGGAGATTCGCTCGAATGCTTCTTCCTCAATCTCTAGATCTGCTTTATCCTGACCTTCATGTTGTATAATGTTCGATAAAAGTTCCCAAATCACTAATTTCACATTAAAGAACAAAAATTCAGAGCTATCCTTTACCTTAAACATTTCAAATTCCTGCATGATTTCATTTACAGTCTGGGCGAGCGTTTTCACATTCAACTGTCTAACCTGGATTTTTTTTATTGGCATTTTGAATCTGCTCCAAAGTTTTTGAAAGATATGGATGAATATAATCTTCCTGATGTTCTAATCGGTAAAACTGGCTCCAGACTGAACCTATTATTGCTTTTGTTTCTAAAGTATTTTCTTCCACGCATCGATCGATTTGCAACAGCCACAACTTTATCGAAAGCCTTTCCTCGGGACTGTTTGGCAATTCCCCCAAGTCAATTCGAATAATCTTTTCATTCGCCTGTTCTAAAAGAACTTGTGTCATTTCATACGTTGATGCATACGTTTTCCCTTCAAATTCCAGGTACCCTTTCATCATAGGTCACCTCTTTAATTTAGTATCCATTAACCCTTGAACTTCTGCGATAGTTCAATATTCAACGAACTCAATTGCTCAGCCATCTCTGATATTTGGGAAGAAGCCGATGTGAGTTCCTCAAACGTTGATCTAAATTCTCCAATTTCTCCGCCCAAATGACTGATTTTCCCGTCGCTCTCTTTCACGCTTCTTACCGAATCATCCAGGATATCTATGATTTCTTTATTTACATGTCTAAAGAATCTCGCTTCATCCACGATACTTTGAAAACTCTCATCAAATTTCATCACCGTCTTCTGGACTGATGCCACCTGTTGTTGAATGGAATCAAGCGATAGCTCGGTTTTGCGGGCAAGGTTTCTAACTTCTTGTGCGACTATAGAGAAACCTTTTCCGTGTTGGCCTGCTCGAGCTGCTTCAATCCCTGCATTTAGCGATAGAATATTGGTTTGATTTGATAGGGTGCGTATCGTCTGTACCACTTGCCCAATATGTAAGGAGTCCTCATTCAGTTCTTCTGTTAAGTTCTTAACTTTTTCGATTAAGTCCACGACATCATCGACTTTCTTCAAAGCCTTCGAGACATTGCCTTTTCCTGCTTCAACATGATGGATCATCGCTTTTGACCCAGTATTAATCTCATCAATATCTTCGAGCATGCTTTGGACCCGAGTATCCCGTTCGGCTAGCGAAGCCATGGTTTGTTTCGCACTGGATGCCAATATGGAAGAAGAATCGTTCAAACGGTATTGAAGCTCCTCAATCTCATTTAGCTTCATCATGGAGGATGTATAAGACTTTATATATGTCTGGATCGCAATTTGCATATCGAATGAACAAAGTTTTTGAAATGAGTAATAATAATCCTGGGCTTCTTGCCAACTATCACACTCACGGGTCAGCATCTGCAGGACCTCATGCTGAATGATGGTAAAGGCACCGATATACCACTCTGGGAAAAGACCTATCCGGTTATGCACACTACCAATAACCTTACGTCGTACCACGTACTTCTCCCCGACGTCCCCCGAAACCATATCCAGAATATATTTCTCTAATGTCTGCTTTAACCTATGAATAGTGGAATGTTCCTGAATGATCATGGTTAGGTTGGGAATTTCCGAAATGCGAGCATAAAAAGCGTCCACTATCTTTTCAACGTTCTTTTCCATAATAGGCTTTAGACTCATAAGTGTCGTAATATCCTGTTCCTCCAAATTCACAAACATAAGCTTAAGAGCATTCTTCCCCTTTTCAATTTCCGAGAATATAGGTGCACGAGTCGGAGTAGATCCTATTTTAATGGGGACTGTAGGCTGCTTCTCTTGTTTCTTCAATGATTCCTTACTTTTCAAACTAAATAATGATGTAAATGGACACCCACTCAACTGTATTTCCCCTTCCCCTTGTAAGACTTTATACCTACCATATTTTACATTATAACCCAATAAACGTGCAGTAATATCAACAATATTATGAATTCTTGTGCAAAAAAAGCATGAAATGTGTCTTTGTATAGTATAATAGTCCTGCATATGCACAACCTAACAAATATCAGGGGGTTATATGAATATATATACGTTGGATATCCCAGAATGTAGAGACTTTAGCCTTGTATTACAAACACTAGACAAGAAAGTCATTTTTTTAGAAGACCCGGTAGGACAACAACATCTGTTTCGAAATAAGACGGACTTATTGCAATCCTTATTCATCCTACCTTTATACCTTTCGAGAGACTCCTCCCAACAAACCGCCTTATTTGCTTTAGCCGAGTCTTATGAGATACCCATACTATTCATTTATAAGCGTTCAAAAAAGTTAAAGGATCCACAGACCTTACCCAAAAAAACGATTTATGAGTCGATGGCCTTCCCTGCAGACCCAGTGGAGATTAAGCTGAAATTGAAAGCTCTTCAGAATATTAGCATGCAGTTATACTCAACGAAGATGAAGGAACAGGAACTAGTAAATATCGGACTTAAAGTTAAGCAAAACTTGCGTGTAGCTCAAAACTTTCAACAGCTTGTCCTTCCTACATCCATACAAAAGAAAGATATCGAAATCCAGGGGCTTTTCCAGCCATCAAGTGAGCTGTCGGGGGATTTATTTTACTGGCAGGAGGTCGAGGACGGGAAATACGGGTTCATCATCATCGATGTTTGTGGAAAAGGAATTCAAGCCGCACTCATCAGCATGTCTATCCGCTCTTTAATGCCTGGGCTTATCAAGCGTGTAAAAGACCCCACCTTCATTACGAAAGAACTGAACAAGCATATGGGCCATCTGTTCCAGGAGTATCAAAAGGAAAATACGAATGCCCCATACTTTACGGCCTTCATTGCTTTTGTGGATACGGCCGCTCGAATTATTGAATATGTTAACAATGGGCATCCTCCTGCAATGATGTATTCCCCTTGCAATAATGAATTGCAAATTTTAAGTAATGGCTCGATGCCTATAGGGCTTGTACCAGATATGCCTATAGAAAAAGGGTCCATTCACTATGAAGCTGGGAGTCGTTTCGTTATATATACCGACGGGCTTTCTGAGTCTCCCAGTAACCATACCATTCATAGATTCGATAAGATTGAACAGGAGTTTATAGATAATGTCCACTTAGATACATCAGATCTTCTTCATGAATTATTACTCTCCAGGATGAAGCATTCCGAAATCAATGATGATATCTGCATCATTGCTGGTACCTTGTTTTAAGCCTCCAATAGAAAAAGGGGCTGTCTAATAAGTCCCTAAAATAAAACAGGTGGAGAAAAACGAGTTGTTTTTCTCCACCTGTTTTTCTATTTCTATAATAATTTAC
>NZ_JBNNST010000028.1:0-22516 GCF_050278025.1 Peribacillus sp. NPDC097197
AAAGCATCCTCATCACTCCAAGTTTTAATACTTCTATTTTAAAACAAAAAAAACTGTAGGCAAAGTCGATTTTCATCGAGTTTGTCTACAGTCTGCAAGGAATAGATTAATTCCTTGATCTTTTTGTTTTGCTTCTTAATTAATCTATCATAACTATATTATGTAAACTAAACATTTGCTCCCATCGCGAACAACATTTTATCACGGAGAAAACCCCTATATACCTCTTGGACCATTTTTTTCACTCATATCAGTTACTTTATCCTGTTTATCTTCATTCTTCGATGGTATGAGCTAGACTTATTCACTCATTTTATTAAAAATTGAAGGAATAACATAGGCGACGCCTGAATTTAAACTTAAGAGTCAAGGTTGGTTTTGGAAATTATAAAGCACAAGGAGGAATGTGTATGAAAAGAATATGGTATCAAATCATTCTTGTTACTTTTCTATTTTCATTATTTTTGTTTATGAATTGTCCATCTAAAACTTCAGCTGCAGAAATCGAGCCCTATGGTAAGCTAAAGCCCCCCAGTGAAAGTTTTACACCTGGTGATTGGTTTCTAGGCAGCACCCCTCCTAATTATAACTCAAGTAAGCCGCCCATCGTTTTTGTTCAAGGGAAGAACGGATCTTCAACCAGTTGGTACGGTGAAACGGAATATCATGGAATCAATGATATGTATACAAAAGCATACGAAGCGGGGTATCAAACGGTTTTTGTTCAGCTTTATGATGCAGCAGGAAATGGATCTTCCAGTCAATATAAGAATGGGAGGCTATTAGCTACTAAGCTTGGTCAAATCAGTGCACACTTTGGTGGAAAAAAAGTGAATATTATCGCTCATAGTAAAGGGGGACCAGATACACAAGCTGCACTAGTCACATATGGAGCACATCCATATGTGGGTCGAGTTATAACCCTTGCCTCCCCTCACCACGGTTCCAACTTAGCCGATTTGGCTAACAGCTGGTATGCGGGATGGCTAGCTTCTCTTCTTGGAGCAAATGATGAAGGAACGGCTTCGTTACAAATTGGACAGATGGCTGAATTTCGCTCTGTCATCGATAACCATGCAAATTCAAGGAAAAATAAATACTACACGCTTACCGGTACCAATCAGGGGCCAGCACTGTCTGCATTATCAATTGGAGGGCTGTATTTATCATCCTATGGCAGTAATGATGGGCTCGTCAATGAGTGGAGTTCAAAATTACCCTATGGTACCCATCTCTTTACTGATAGCAAATATGATCATGACAATATCCGTACAGGATCCGCTGTTTTCTCAAGAATTGAACCCTATCTACGCAGTTCCTCGACTGCAGGGATTGCTAGTTTAAGTGAACAGCCTGCCAAAGAAGAAATTATTTCGACTACACACAATCAAATTATCCACGGTGGTCCTTTACAATCAAATAATTGGATAGAACAGCCTATCCCTTTGAATGAATCAACTAAAGATGGTGAAGTAACCATTTATACGGCAACTGCAGATGTTGATATAGAACTAATCTCTCCATCAGGAGTGGTTTATCCAACCTTCCAAGTTTCACAGGCTTCTAAAGAAGAAATGTCTTTTCTTGCAGGTGCCTATATTCACACTTTAAAACAAACGAATATGGAACCTGGAAAATGGATTATTAGAATGAAGACAAAGGCCCAGCAAGATGCGTATTTACTTACCGCAAAAGTGGATGACAAGGAGCCGCTTGTTCTTGAAATGCCAGGGAAAGTAAAGCAGAATGATGCACAGTTTGTACTTAAATCTCCTGTCAAAACCAACCTCTTAACCAACCCATTAACATTTGATGTTCACCTAACAGACGAAGAAGGTGTTGAAATTAAAAATAAGGGTTCTCTTAATAAAGTGAATTCAGGTACCTACTTTGGTAATCTTCCGGCCGTCCCAAAATCGGGGACCTATAATCTAACGATCGATGTAAAAGAAAAAAATATGACTGGTCAAATGGTGAATCGCACCATTGTTCGTTCTATTTATATTAATAAGTAAGGGAACCACTGTCCCAAACTGTCGTTTACTTGGCGGTTTGGGAAGATTTCTAATTAATATGAATAAAATAAGTTTTAAATTGGATAGTTTCTATAGTGAGAGGCTAAGAAGTTTTTACTCTTTCGAATTAGTAACGAATCACTGCTATTTATTTATTTTTCTATCACTATTTTACCTTGTTTACATAATGCTATTATGGGCAATATAAAAAAAGACCATTTCTGGTCCCTTTTTTCAAAAATAAAAATCCATCAATGTTTCATCCATCAAATCTTGAGTGAGTCCTATGTATATCATGGTGTCTTTCGGATTAGAGTGATTAAGGATTTGTTGGAGCAAAGCTATATCCTTAAACTTCTGATAATGGAGATAACCGAAAGTTTTTCGGAGTGTATGTGTCCCCACGTCTGGAATGTCAGCCATTTCAGCGGCCTTATTCAAAACACGATAGGCTTGAACCCTGCTTATGGGACCATTGCCTTTGCGACTAGGAAATAAATAGTCATCATTTTTTAATTTCATTTTTTTTACATACTTTCTTACTTCTTTACGAAGTTGTGGGTTGACTATGAAACGTTTAATTTTTTCAGTTTTTTGCTCAACAATGACAATATGCGTCCCTTCCAATATATCCCGGACGCGTAATTTTAAGAGATCACCAATCCGTAGACCGATGTTGATTCCAATAGAGAACATCATGTAATCACGGTAGCTGCAATATTTTAATAGAGACTTTTTCATCTTATCTATATGATCTAGCCGGCGTATCGGCTGGACATTTTTTATTCGTTGTGAGGTCCTTTGCATCTGTCATTCATCTCCCCTTTTCCCTCTTTATATTGTACGTTAAGACGCAAAAAAAAGCCAAGTTTTTTGATTTTCATAAGGCTTATAAACGTTGATTTAAAGGGATTTCGAATGTATCAAAACAGGTCCTTTGTTACATTCGCAATATTTTGTTATATTGTGACGGAATATCATTAAAAAACATAGAATCTCATTAAACGATCTTATTGGAGCAATACAGATCATTTAGGTTCTATGGTACCTATTACTCTAGTTTTAAATTATAAGCACCTTAAAATAAGAATATGGAAGCCGTTTTTGATTCATCTTTGAGAACGCTCTGTCGATTTTAATGAATATCACACTATATTGGTGTTAATTATTTCGAAATATCATGCTGGTTCACGATGACATTTAATTTTCCTACTGAAAATAATTTTGTGCATAGTTTTGTTCCTAATGGTTCTATTTGAGAATTTACTCCTTCCAATAACTGCAACTATAGCGTCAATCCTCTTAAATCAATTATATGATACCTTATGCGTACTTAAATCCTTTTGATACCTATTACTCTAGTAAAATAAAATAGGTATCTTAAAACGGAAATACGAGATCCGTTTTTTTGAGAATTTTCATATTTTCCGTATAATTTCAGATAGTGGTCATAACTTAAACCTATGCATCCTATCCATATTTATGCTTTTTCGTTTTTGTTCCTCTTTATAGCTACCATAATTATATTATGTAAACTAACATCTAAATACCTGATAAATTAATAAAAGTCAACTATTAATTCACCAAGGATTTGAAAATTATTATATTTCATCAGTGTATAAAAAAACTCCCCCCATCAATGATTTCAATTTCGGGAAAATCTTTTATTTGGTCCATTAACTGGAATAGAGCTCCATCCTTTTGTTTTGCTTCAATCATACAATCCAACTGTGGTAAACTCCCCTTGATTTCCCGTAAAAAATCGATAAACATATTAACATCCACAAAATCTGCATGTGCTCTAAATTCTTTTTCATTCCTAGGACTAGAAATGTGCATTTTGGGTGGTAATTTCGAATAGTGCCATGTATTGAGGATACGACCCCAATGCTCGCTCCAATTTTCATCCTTAGAATGGTGAGCTAGATAGTGATGATAATCAAATACAAGAGGTACGCCCAGTTTTTCACATAAGTAGAGTGTCTCTGATAAAGTGAAAGTCGTATCGTCATTCTCAAGGATAATCATCCTTTGAAGAGATTCTGGGATGCTCCCCCAGTTTAGTATGAACTGTTCCAAAGCCTTCTCGTTTTCGCCATACCCGCCACCTACATGGAGAACACACCGATGCTCAGGATCAATGCCTAGTTTCTTCAATAATAAAAAATGCATTTTCAGTGTTTTCATTGAAGTTTTTAGTATATCAATATTGCTACTATTCAAGATGACAAAATGATCTGGATGAAAGTCTATCCGCACTTCTGGATGAGATAGCAGGAAATCTTTTATCTTGTTCAGTTCATCAGCCAGTGGTTCAAGATAGTCCCATTTTGGTATTTCTGGATGGTTTACTAGAGGTATAAGTTTAGAAGAAAGACGAAAAAACTGGATATCATATGCAGCATTATGTATGAGAAGACGCCAGCAATTTTGGAGATTTGAAGCGGAAATCCTTTCTAACTTTCGTATTGCAGCTTCTTTATCTTTAATTTTAGAAAATTGTGCAAAAGTCATCGTTTGAGAAGGCGAACAATGTGGTACTTGATTGCTCATAGCTACATAACCAAGGCGGATTAAAGTCAATATAAAAACTCCCTTGAATGTCTTATATGAGGAAGTATCCCCATAGCTCCTATTATTATTACATCTTGAGCTTAGGATTTCTGATTGCAAGATTGGAATCAATGCCTACAATGAAAAAGGGATAAAATAAAGAAACAGATACATAAGTGCACCTGTTTCTTTATTTTGGATTTATTTTCATTCCTTTTTAGTACCTTAACTCTTACTTACACTTCAGGAGTCGGAGTTGGTTTAGCATACCCTTTTTTATAGGCTTTATCTACTTTGTCCCGAATATCCTTTATCGTCATTCCATCGTTTAAATCAAGGATGGATTGTGCTGCTATCTCTAGGCATACTCCACATTTCGTCCCATGATCATCCCAAACTACTGCTCCATTTTTTTTATTTTCATGGATAAAACAATCGTAATTGTTTTTGTGGCCAGCTTCCTCTCCACATCCACAGTAACACGGTATTTTTTCCAATAGCGCCTGGTTTTGGGCAACGGCTAAATAGATGGTTTTCATGTCTTCAGGTTTTCCAGAAAGAAACTCAGGTGCTGTAGCTTTGTTAATAGTTTCTTGCTGAACATCCCCAGAAACGGTATGGTCATGGCTCTCATGACTAGTTTCTTGCTTCACTTCACTTTTCTCTTCAGTACATGCTGAAAGTAATAAAGACGAACACATACCGAGAGTTAACGCTGTGTATTTAAGTTTCATTTTTACACTCCTTGAAAATTTTGGTTACCCTTATTTTATGTGTAAAAGTTTTAAACTACAAGTGGATTGTTTAAATGAAACCTAAAAAAAGGACCCTCAGTATAAGGATCCTTCTCTCGTTACTATTCAATCTTATTTTGTTCGTTCTTTTGCCTCTTTGATAGAAGCGGAAGGGTCATGAGGGAAACCCCTGCTGCAATCCAAAGCCAATTACTGCTTTTTCTTGATTCTCTTCCGCTTTTACTGGGCATACTTGAACCGAAATCTTTCTTTGAAGTCGGTCTTTGAATGGTTGCCTGTTCATTTTCTTTATGAACTTGTTGATCTTCTGGTAATTGAGTGGTTCGTTCTAAATCACTTGTATCTTCTCCCATTCCTTTTAAGAAGGTCATCAATAACGTCATCGCTTGTTTTACTTCTTTGTCATTTAATGAACGTACCAATGAAAGGTAGCCGGATTTTTCATCCGATTTATCAATTTCTGCGACTCTGGCTATACCTGAATTCACCTTCAGGATAAGTGGCTCAAGCTGTTTAACATTTAGCGTTCCTAATGTTCCAAGCATGAGAAGAAGGTTTTTTAGAGTATTGGCTGTTTCAGGAGTATCCGCTGTTTTGACCAGAATATTCAGGACTTTATCTCCTTCCTTCAGCAGGCTGTTGACCATGGAAAGTATCCCACGGTCCTGCATGCCTTTCATGACTTCGAACGTTTCTTTAATGACCTCTTTATTTTCGAGAAGAGTTCTTTCAATATCTTCGAATTCAATTTTTCGCAATTCTTCTTCACTGAGTTCTATGCGATTGATTACTTTTGTCGCTTTAGCCACGGTTCCTCGACTCCTTTTTTATTTTTAAAAGGTCACCAGGGAAAATATAATCTTCACGGGCCCATTTTTTCTGTACTTGTACCCCGATTTGAGGTTGAGGATTACCATTACGATGGTTGATGCGAGGTAATGGATTTTCTCCTTTCGCCTTCAATACTTCCATTTTTGCCTGTACTTCTTTATAGGCTGGAGTATCCGTGTCTTTATCAGCATAGCTGCTGGTCAAAAAGTTGATGGCGCCATCTCCCGAATCATTCATTGGCAAGTAGACCTCTTTACCTTTCACTCGATCGGTAATGAGACACTGTATTTTTACATTTCCGTATGGAGAAGAAAGGCGGACTAGCGTACCATCCTCTAGGCCTCTTTCTTCAGCCAATTCAGGTGAAATCTCAAGAAATGCATTTGGAGTCTTGGAAGTGATTCCTTTCGATTTATATGTTAGATTTCCTTCATGGAAATGCTCTAATAATCTTCCATTATTCACATGGATATCGTATTCTTCTCCAAAATCGATTGGTTTTGACCATTCAACCGGGAATAGCCGTGCTTTCCCATCCGGGAATGGGAATTCTTCTGTAAATAGAAGTGGTGTATCCTGACCATCTGCGGCAACGGGCCATTGAAGGCTATTGTATCCTTCTAACCGCTCGTAGCTTACACCTGCATAAATTGGTGATAAGCGAGCGGCTTCATCCATGATTTCACCTGGGTGAGCATAATTCCATCCGGCACCTAACCTATTTGCCACTTCCATAATGATTTGCCAATCAGGTTTAGAGTCACCAAGGGGTTCAAACACTTGGTACATTCTTTGAATACGGCGTTCCGTATTTGTAAACGTACCCTCTTTTTCAAAACTTGGGCTAGCAGGAAGAACGACATCCGCAAATTCAGCAGTTTTGGATAAAAAGATATCTTGTACTACGAAAAAGTCCAGCTTTTCAAATGCATCATGTACATAGTTGATATTGGAATCGACTAATCCCATATCTTCCCCTTTTAAATACATGGCCTTTAAGGTGCCTTCATGGATGCCCTCGACCATTTCATGATTGTTCAGTCCAGGCTTTGAAGGTACTGATGTGCCCCATATTTTTTCATATTTATCCCGGACTTTTTTATCTGTGACCATTTCATATCCAGGAAGTTTGTCCGGCGTACTACCAAAGTCGCTGGCTCCTTGAACATTATTATGACCTCGTAATGGATAGGTACCTGTTCCTGGTTTCCCATAGTTACCAGTAATAAGCATGAGATTGGAAATGGCGGTGCTTGTATCACTTCCACCTATATGCTGTGTTACACCCATTGCCCAAAGGGAAACAGCACTGTTAGCTTCATGAAGTGCTTCTGCAATGGCGATTAAATCTTTTTTGCTTACTCCCGTATGCTTTTCTGCATAGTCCATTGTAAAAGGTTCCAGGCTTCTGATGTATTCATCCATGCCATTCACACGATCTTTGATGAACTTTTTGTCAGCCCAGCCTTTATCGATGATATATTTAGACACGGCTGATAACCAAACGATATCTGAACCTGGAGCCGGTTGAATGAATAAATCAGAGCGTTCAGCCATTTCATGTTTCCTGATATCAGCAACGATTAATTTTTGCTTTCCAAGTTTATGTGAACGTTTAACCCTGGTCGATAAAACTGGATGAGATTCTGAAGTATTCGATCCAATGATCAAAACAAGTTCAGATTTTTCTATATCCTTAATTCCACCTGTATCCCCACCATAACCGACGGTCCTGAACAAACCAACGGTCGCTGGGTTTTGGCAATATCTAGAACAGTTATCGACATTATTGGTTCCAATAACGCTTCTGGCCAATTTTTGCATCAAGTACGATTCTTCATTTGTACACTTTGAAGAAGTAATGAAGGCTAGAGAATCAGGTCCGTTTTCTTTTTTGATTTCAGTGAATCTCCTAGTAATTAAATTCAGTGCCTCTTCCCATTCGGCTTCGCGGAAAGCATCGCCTTCCCTTATCAATGGCTTAGTTAGCCTTTCTTCACTATTCACGAAATCCCAACCGAATTTACCCTTTACACAAGTAGAAATACCATTTGCCGGTGCTTCTGCTTGTGGTTCTACTTTTAATATTTTTCTATCTTTTGTCCACACGTCAAAGCTGCAGCCTACACCACAATATGTACAAACGGTCTTTGTCTTTTTGATTTTTGCATCACGCATGGCAGATTCCATATCAGAAATGGCTAAAATAGATCCATATCCAGTTTCGACATTTTTGGTAATTTCAATCATTGGTCTAAGGGTTTGTTTAGCAATGCCTGTCAAAAAGCCCGCTTCCCCTTCCATTCCTTTTTCCATCATAGCGTTACATGGGCAAACAGTTGAACAATGGCCGCATGATACACATGATGATTCATTTATAGGAACATTATTATCCCAAATGACCCGTGGTCTTTTGGCTTCCCAATCAATCGATAATGTTTCTGTTACTTGAACATCTTGACAGGCTTCTACACACCGGCCACAAAGGATGCATTGATCAGGGTCATATCGGTAAAATGGATTGGATTGATCCACTTCATAAGGTTTTTGATCAAACGGAACACTTTGGTGGTTCACTTTCATTTCTTTCACCGTATTGTGGATTTCACAACCGCCGTTATTATAATCACAAACCGTACAATACAATTCATGGTTATATAATATCTTATCCATTGCCATTACCTGTGCTTCTTTCACATCAGGTGCTAATGTATCAATCACATCTCCGTCTTTGATTTCAGTTGAACAAGATCTCACAAGTTCACCATTTACGCTAACGAGACACGTATCGCAAGTTTCAATCGGCCCTAAGCTTGGATGATAACAAACACTAGGAACCTCTATTGAACTATCATTAAGCATTTGTAGCACTGTTTGGTTGCCATCCAGAACTGTCTCCGCTCCATTAATTTTTATATGTACTTTTTCTCGCAAAATAAACTCCTCCTAATACAAGTGGTCAATCTATAAATCTAATTTACCCTGCTTAAAAACGCCTTAAACTTGTTAAAATAATGGATAATCACATCTGTTCTGGAATCTTCCGGTACTTTTGATAGCATTTTAGATTCAAACTTGCCATTAGAACGATTCATCTTATCTTTTTTCACGAAAAAAAGAAAGAACGCAATTTACCGTTCTTCCTTTTCGGTTCTCATGAGATATTAATCGGCAGCACTTTTTATCACAAATGAACTTAAGGGTGATACGTTAATATGACTACCATGAATTACTTCTATTGTTTCTAGACCCGCTTTCTGTCCATTAACTAAAAGTGACCACTTTTTTAGATGAGGCAAAGTAATGTCGATTGAATGCCAGTTTGCATTATGAATGACAACTATATTTGAATCTTCTGTCATTAATGAATAAGCTATTACATTTGCAGGAGCATCGAGGAACATCAAGTGCCGTTCAATCTCTTCAGCCGAAGTAAGTCTAAATACAGGATGTTTTTTTCGCAAAGCAATTAATCCTTTTACATACTCTACTTCATGGTCGAATTCCGCTCTTCGTTTCCAATTCAGTCGATTGATCCAATCTGGGGATTGATAGCTATTTTCATCTCCATCTTTTGTTCGCATGAATTCTTGACCGGCATGTATCATGGGGATTCCCTGAGATAACAATACGACAGAAGTTGCCAATTTATGCATCTGTTTACGTTCTTCATCTGACACGTCAGGTTGGGTGATGACAAGCTTATCCCATAAAGTATAATTATCATGTGCCTCTACATAATTTATGACCTGGGATGGGGTCTGGTACGTAGCTAAATGATCATCGTATTTCAATCCACCAGCAATTCCCCTTTTTACGATATCTTCCATGCCTTGTTTGCCGTTGACAAAGCCCCTATCGTATTTATCCATTACAAAACCTTTCAAGCCATCTCTAATGGCGTCATTAAAATGAGCAATACCCGGCATCTTATGCGCGTTTTTCTGGTTTGCCTTCAGGGAAGCATCCAGTGGTGTATTCATATCCCATCCTTCACCTAACAGAATGATAGACGGATCAATTTCATGAACAGCTTTTTTCACCTCATTCATCGTCTCCACATCATGAACCCCCATAAGATCGAACCGGAAGCCATCGAGGTGATACTCTTTTGCCCAATAAACCACAGAGTCGACAATGAATTTACGCATCATGTTATGTTCGGAAGCGGTGTCATTCCCTACCCCCGTCCCATTAGAAAGTGTTCCGTCTTCGTTATAGCGGAAAAAGTAATTGGGTACGAGTTTATTAAAATTTGAGTCATCCACTGTATATACGTGATTGAAAACTACATCCATGATGACACGTAAACCTTGATCATGCAGCGTTTGAATCATCTGCTTTAACTCTCTAATTCTTAGTTTCGGCTGATAAGGGTCCAATGAGTAGGATCCTTCGGGTGCATTATAATTTTTTGGGTCGTATCCCCAGTTATATTGAGGCTCAGTCAATCTCGTTTCATCTACCGTAGCAAAATCAAATATGGGGATGAATTGAACATGAGTTACACCTAAGTCCTTAATATGATTGATTCCTGTTTTCGTACCATATGGGCTTATAGTATCTGTTTCAGTCACACCTAAATATTTACCTTTTTGTTGAATCCCACTGTCAGGATGAATTGATAAATCCCTGATATGAAGTTCATATATAATCGCATCCTCCGGTTTAGCTAACGATGGCTTATCAGTACTCCATTTTTGGGGATTGGTATCATTTAAATTAATGACTACCCCTCTATTCCCGTTAACTGTGACGGCACGGACGTATGGATCCACAGCTTCATTCCATATATTACCGACTTTCACTTTGTATGTATAAATCAAGCCATCTTGATCACCTGGAAGTTCAGCCGTCCACGTTCCCTTCTCCGAGCGCTTCATATCAAACTCGGTACCAACAGGATCATCCCAACTTTTATACGTAACAAGCTTAGCTTCGCTTGAAGTAGGTGCCCAAAGACGAAAAGCTGTTCGATCTAGTTGAAAGTCATTCCCCAAATCATTTCCATCATAATAATAAAGGTTATCCATTTCTTGCGGGCTCATTGGGTCAATTTCTGCAACCGGCAAGGAGTCCAGAATTTTTTCGATTTCTTTTTCCTTAGGTGCTTGATTGGTATTTTCCTCTTCGAAATAAGAAAGTGAATCTTTCATAGGTCACTCCTCCAATGAAATTCCCCTTATGAAATAGGAATTCGTTTTTTTATATACTATTTTGATTTCATTTGAATGGCCCAATCCATAAAAGTGAATGCACTTTCCTTTTAATTCCACAACTGTTTCACCATCAAACATATACCATTTCTCCCATTGTTAAACAATATTATATACTATGCTCTCTGCAAAAAGAAATAAGTCCTTGTTTATACCTAACAATTTTTTTATTGCAGTTCCTTCAAGTAATTGGTGTCCTTATGAAAAAAACTATTTCAAACTAAGACTTCATTAAAAGAATTCTAATTATTAAACTAAACGAGCGGTCATTATAGAACGTTTTAAAAAATGCCCCCATTACAGTCATACTGTCTTGGAGGCATTTCTAGTACTAATCATTATGAATTGATAATTTTCAATTGGTCATCTTTAACGACAGCTTTAAAGTTTTTCACTTCAGGCTGTTCAAAAATATAGTCTGTTATGCCATCTTCAAGTTGTTCCTGAAGAACACGGCGAAGGGGTCTTGCACCGAATTGTGGGTGATAACCCATTTCAATCAATTTGTTTCTGGCTTCATCCGTCACGACAAGTGATAAGCCTTGAGCAGTCAGGTTTTCTTCAAGTTCATGAATCATGATATCGACAATTTGTAATAAATCTTCTTTCTTCAGTGCGGAGAACTCGATAATACTATCAAATCGGTTTAGAAATTCCGGTTTAAAGAAACTGCCCAATGATTGTAGGATTGAAGCTTCTTCAACAGCAGTGCTCGTACCGAATCCCATAACTTTTTGCTTTTCACCGACTCCAGCATTACTTGTCATGATGATGACAGTATCTTTAAATGTTACAGTCCTTCCTTGACTATCCGTCAGACGACCATCCTCAAGAATCTGTAAGAACATATGCATCACATCAGGATGGGCTTTTTCAATTTCGTCCAATAAAATAATGCTGTAAGGTTTACGGCGAACTTTCTCAGTTAATTGTCCTGCTTCCTCATGACCAACATAACCCGGAGGAGAACCAATCAATTTAGAAACACTATGTTTCTCCATGAATTCACTCATGTCAAGGCGAATCATAGCTTCTTTATCGCCAAACAGTTCCTCGGCTAGCGTTTTAGCCAATTCAGTTTTACCCACGCCGGTCGGTCCAACAAAAAGGAAAGAGCCGGTCGGACGGTTTTTGGATTTTAAACCTGCACGGCTTCGACGAACAGCTTTTGCAACCTTTTTGACTGCTTCTTCTTGACCAATGACTTTTTTCATTAAATCCTCTTGAAGATGAATCATTTTTTTCTGTTCATCTTCCTGCAGCTTGCCTATAGGAATTCCCGTTTTTTGTTCTATAATCCTTTGAATATCTTCTACAGTGACATTCGGTTTAGCTGCATTGGCTCCAGCCTGTAGGGATTTTTCCAACTTTTCTTCTTCATCTCGAAGCTCAGCCGCTTTTTCGTAGGCTTCTTCTTTTAGAGCCAATTCTTTTTCTTTATAGATTTGTTCAAGACGTTGTTTTACTACATCCTCTTGACTATATTCAATCGTCAAATTTTGTTTTGAGCCGGCTTCGTCCATTAAGTCAATTGCTTTATCTGGTAGAAAGCGATCTTGGATGTAACGATGTGAAAGTTCGACAGCTGCTTCCAGCGCTTCCTCAGTATATATGACTCCATGGAAAGACTCGTAACGATCTTTCAGACCTTGTAAAATGACTATCGCTTCTTCTGTTGTCGGCTCATCAACTTGTACGGGTTGGAATCGTCGTTCAAGTGCCCCATCTTTTTCAATTTTCCGATATTCAGAAAGGGTCGTTGCACCCACAAGTTGAAGTTCACCGCGTGCTAAGGCAGGTTTTAAAATATTCCCTGCATCCATTGAACCTTCAGCTGAACCAGCACCTACGATTTGGTGAATTTCATCAATGAATAGAATGACATTCTTTCTATCTTGTAATTCACTGATTAATTGTTTCACTCTTTCTTCAAATTGACCACGAATGCCTGTGTTCGTTACAAGAGATGCCATATCGAGTGAAAAAACCAGTTTGTTACGCAATTTTTCCGGGACCTTTCCTTCAACAATTGCTAAGGCCAATCCTTCTGCAATAGCTGTTTTACCAACGCCAGGCTCACCAATCAAAACTGGATTGTTTTTGTTTCGTCTATTTAACACTTCGATGACTCTTTTGATTTCTTCATTTCTTCCAATGACCGGATCAATGAGTCCTGCTTTTGCAACATCATTCAGATTGTGACCATACTCTTCAAGCAAACCTCCGTCTTTATCTTCTTGTACGGGTTTTGATGGAGGCATGTTGCTACTATTAAAAGGGTTGAATGAATTTGAAAATCCATCAAATTGGAACTTTCCTGTATCCATTCCTCCCATGGCTGCACCAAGTTTATTTTGTTCTTCTTTATAACAAGTGGAGCACAATTTGACATCATGCTGTTGCCCATTCATATTGAGATGAACCTGAATATTTGCTTGGTTTTCATGACATTTTTCACATAACATATGAGTACTCCTCCTTATTTATTATTACGAGTTATCATTTGACTTTGACTAACTTTGACCTTATGCCTTTATTATACATTGACCTTCTTTGACTTTCAAGAATTTTGCTTGACTAGTTTTAGTGCACATTTAATCTGTTAAATAAAAAAAGAGACTGAATTCAGCCTCAATTTCCGTTTCTATAAGGAATAGTTTTACTAATTATATACGTTTTGCCCCAATATACTGTGGTTTCCAATAACTATTATTCGTCTTTGCGTAGGTAACTCCCTTGGAAGATGCGGAGTGTATGAATTTATTGTCACCTATATATATCGCTACATGCGTTGGTTTTTTTGCTTTATTCGGTGAGAAGAACATTAGATCCCCTTTTTTCAAGGTTTTAACTTTCTTTCCTTTTTTGTAAATGTCAGCAGCTGTTCGCGGTAATGTCTTTCCAGCTTTGTTATATGAATATTTCACCAAACCTGAACAGTCAAAACCGGAAGAAGACATACCACCCATTTTATATTTCGTCCCTAATTCACTTTTAGCGGTTTTAATTGCTTTGGTATGATAAGATGCAGCTTCTACATTGTTTCCAGTAAAGGAACCAAATCCAATCATTGTAACTAACGACAATCCGACAAAAATTTTCTTTAACAATATAACTTACCCCCTGATGCAATATGCTAAACCTAATATACTAGAAAAGTCATAACATGCGCATCACAGGGACTTTACAATTATATTACATTAGTAGATTTAGGAAATAAACGATACTAAAATAAAGATCACCTTATATAAAAGGAAAGAAGCCGCAATGTCTCTATTAAAGAAACACTGCGGCTTTTCCTAAAATTCCTTTGAGAAAAATGGTAGCAATAACTTTACCCCCCGTTTATTAAAGGGCAGAAACTTCATATCAGCCAGCAAATGACTTATGTACCCTAAAATGCAAGTAGTGAAAATCCCTTCAGTCCCCAATGTCTCTTGGAACTGAAACGCAATCACTCCAAAGAATAGAACCCCCGCTATCGAATGGGTATAACTACGGTGCGGTGTAAAGGAAGCTAGTATAATATAAATTCCTAAAAGCCATAGCCAGTCAACATCTAAAGAGAGCCCAGTCCCTAAAATACCAAGACCTGTAAGAGTCAACATATGTCTTTGTGTTATAAAAGAAGAAATGATAATAATACCGATACCTGCGCCTACACCTAGCCATCTCTCCGTTTCAGAACTTGCTAAAAGACTATAAATGATCATAAGAACTCCGATGGTTTGAGCCAAAGTTCGAATGAATTTGTGAGAAAAGGTAATCTTATTACTCAACTTCCCGTCAATATCCATGTCAGGCATTAATCCTGAAACTCCACCTACACCGACTAGAAATAACGTGGTGGTTGGATCGGTCTGTAGAGTGTTCGCCGTTAGAAATCCTACTGTTGCCCCTATTGCCATATGTGCTGTTCCGTTCACTTTCTCTCCCCTGTTCCTCTAAGAAGTAGCTTACAAACAAGAAACGAATGTTTGTTCGAATCTCGTCTTTTTAACTATACATTATTTTGGATTAATTTTCTTTAATTTAGGGAAGAAATTCTACCAGTATGTTATCTTAGGGAGCTATATTCTTTATTGGAAGAGGGAAGTCATCAGAATGTTTTACGAACGAGAGTTAAACACATGAAAGTTCAAAGAAGCGAAGTAAAATAGTTGTGTATGTGGATCCTATCTGGTATTCAATATTTAGGATGCAGCCAATGATAAAGCTCAACCATGCTATGTTTTGGGGAATCGTAACTAAGGAATGAATAATCAATGAAATCCACATACTTTTTTAATGGGAAATTCCGATGACCATAAGAAGTCGGAATCTCATAGGGAAACTTGTTGAGTAAATGAAGAGTCGGTAACTGTTGGTACACAATCGATAACGTCCTAATAATTCTTTTTCTCGTCTTGTGCCGTTTTGTATCTTCCATCAATCTTATATAATCAATATTCAGAGTAGAAATCAGTTGGATAATATCAATAAAATATTTTAATGATTCCATATTATGCCGCCATCCGTGAAGGCAAATCATATAAAAAAGATGAAAATCAGAAATTTTTTTAATGTACAAAGAGTCTTTAATTGATAATGCTTCCTCCCAAATTTCTTCAACATAAAAATTTGCAGTAGTCTGCTTTAAAATATCCCAATGAAGTTCGACCGTTAAGGGAATAGAAGAACCAGGTAGGACTTTACTGTATGAACGATGAAAATGGAATGGGATTGGTTTCCTCTCTTCTATGTATCCCAAGCTTTTAACTATATCAATGGCACGATCCATATCAGTAGGCATAATTAATAGATCAATATCAGAGGTTGGTCGTGATCCTAGATGACCAAAATGTTGTTCAGCAAATGCAGTTCCTTTTAACGGAATGATATCTATGCCGCTTTTCTCAAAATCATTCAGGATTTGGTTCGTTTGATTTTTAATAAGGATATTTTGGAATAAGACACGTTGAAATTTTTCTTTTAATATTTGTTGATAGAACGCCGGAGTTGCCTCCAACCTCCCTCCCTGCTTCATAATAGTATATGTTTGTGCGTGAACATTCGATTTTTCAATATCATCAAGAAGCCCCCAATAATAGGCTGAATCGTTGGGCAGCCCTATATGTGAATCATATAGGATTTGCAACAATGTAGGATTCATTAATTAACCCCTCCCTTTTTCCTTCGTTGAAAATTGATATACCTTCGTAAAACAATCGTCAACATTGGAACAGACATAATCAGTTTCCCCCATGTTTTAGCTAGAAAACTAGAAACATAAAGTTTAGTATGCCTTTTTTGGACATAAAGCAGCTTACCGACAATCTGTTCTCCATGTATGGGCTGATCGTAGCCCAAATTCGTGTCTCCTTTGAAAAGGAATTGCCGCTGTTGATTATTCTTCATTTCCTTATAATAACGGTGCGCAATCAATCGCTTTGTTGCACTATAAAACAATACAATATCTCCCTTTTTCAATTGAACTAGCTTACATTCGTTAAAATAGCAGATATCACCGCTTTTTATGAAAGGGTACATACTGTTCCCTTGAGCTGGTAGATGAAAAGATCCCTCTTTTTTCACAACAGTTTTAAATAAGTCTACTGTCTCTTTATCAAACAACATGCTGAATTAAACCAAAATGTAATAAGTCAGTTAAGTAATTTTCTATATCAATTTTAGATTCATCTTCTGTCGTGTCATATTGATTCGTGATTTTCTGAATCAAGGAATCCACTGTTTGAGCTTGGCTTAGAAGATCCCAACAATATCCCCCGATTCCGTTTAATTTTGTGACTGTGAATGTATCCGTATGTAAAATAATCCACTCATCATCAAGCTGTGTAGCTTCCACATGATTACTTTGTATATATTGAACCATTACGAGATCAACTCCCAAAAAGAATTATTTTTTTGAAAAAAAAGATCATATGCTGGCACCTGGTTTGCAACTTTAGTTAACATGCCCAAAATAACTTTAGTGTTCACAGGATCATCGGACCAATAAAACACTTTATCAATCAAAGTTAAAAGCGTGTCCGACTTCGCTAATTTACTTCTTCGATTAGTAAGTGACTGATGTAAAACTTGTATACTACCTAATGGTAAGTGGCCCTCTTCTCCCTCTGATCGTAGTTCACTTCGAAAAGGTGAATTAAAAACTTCTACTTTATCAGGGGTAACTTTTAAAATGGTCGCTTCGTCCGACAGAAGATTTCTGGGATATGCTAGTTTAGCAGCCGTTGATTTTCCAGCCCCCGAATGCCCTGCAAAAATATGAGCTTTTCCGTTATCAATAACACAGGAGGAGTGAATTAACAGCCCCCATTCATGATATACAATGAATGAACTATATAAATTTATGAATGCATGCTTTAAAGCCAACTCATTATAAGCGGAAATCTCGGCAAATTGGTAATCTGTATCTACTTCGACTAGATAATCCGACCTTCGAAAATAAATTCTATCAGCCGTATTAGTAACATTCACCTCGTAATCTACAAAAGGTTCTCCAAATTCCATCTGGACGGTTATGGTGAGATCAGGATTTTTATTCGAGCTTCCTAAATCACGAAACATTCCGTCTATAAAATCAGGAGCATTTTCTATCTGGATAAAATGTTCCCCTATTTTTGTGTGGGTTATTTTCATAACTAGTTCCTTTCTTTGTATTATTAGTAATATTATCCTATAGCGATAATTATAATGGATTATTTATTCTTTTTAAAGAACAAATTTCAAGCAATATATAATATAATGCTCATGAATTTAAGGATACTTGCCGTTTTTATAAGTCGCAATGATGATTTAATGAATTCATTAATTATTTTTCAAACGTATTGTTCTTTATCGAGAACGATGGTATTCTGAAAAATATAGGGTATCTAGTTCTATATAACGTGAGATATATCGAGTGAGTGAGGAATACATACCATTACCTTCAACCTGTTCTCTCCGTGCTTATTCTTTATAAATAATATATTTTGATAGGGGGAGGATACCAAAGATAGTTTAGTTTCTATAAAACATTCTTTACTGGGGGAAGATTTTATGTTGTTTACAAGGTATTTCAAAACGCTCACGATTTTAATGCTAACGATTTTCTTTATTTATCTAAACGGTAGCTCGCAAGCCTTTGCAACAAATGGAGGTGGAAAAGGCAATAAGTCTGTGCCTGTAACGGGTGTTTCCTTACATCCGGATACCTTATATATGAACATTAAGGATAAAGATGAAAGACTTACGGAAACGATTAAACCTTCTAATGCCACAAATAAACAGGTGACCTGGACTTCCTCAAATACTAAGGTAGCCACGGTATCTGGAAGCGGGGTTGTCCATTCTGTAAGCGCTGGGTCCACTACGATTACTGTCACAACTAAAGATGGGAATTTTAAAGCTAGAACCACAGTAATAGTTAGTGATCCTAATATTGCTGTAAAAGGTGTTTCTTTAAATCCAAATTCCTTAAAGCTAAACATCAATGATAAAGATGCTCCACTCACTGCAACAATAAAGCCATCCAATGCCACTAACAAAAATGTCACCTGGACTTCATCCAATCCGAGTGTAGCTACAGTTTCAAGTAGCGGGCTTGTGCATCCTGTCAAACCGGGTACAGCAACAATTACTGTTACAACTCAGGACGGGAATTTTAAAGACAAAGTCACTGTGACGGTTTGTGACCCGGTTATCGCGGTTTCATCTGTGTATTTAAATCCGAAAATAGTAACCCTTACTGTTGATGGAGAAGATGCTACATTAAAAGCAACAATTAAACCATCGAATGCGACAAATCAGGAACTCATTTGGTTATCTTTTAACCCAAAAGTAGCTACCAT
The DNA here is from genome assembly GCF_050278025.1 of Peribacillus sp. NPDC097197. Taxonomy (NCBI): domain Bacteria; kingdom Bacillati; phylum Bacillota; class Bacilli; order Caryophanales; family Bacillaceae; genus Peribacillus; species Peribacillus sp. NPDC097197. The sequence goes on from NZ_JBNNST010000028.1 coordinate 19,203, forward strand.
ATCTTCTGATGGAGTGGTGCACGCCATAAGTCCTGGAGTCGCCATAGTAAAAGTATTTACTAAAAATGGACATTACGATTGGTCCTTGATAACCGTTTGTGCTAGTAAACTAGTACCTGTTAAAACCTTATCACTCAATCCAAAAAATGTAGACATGACTGTCGGTGGAAAAGATGCAACATTAACAGCCACAATTACACCCAATAACGCTACTAACAAAAACGTCGTCTGGTCTACTTCTGACCCTAGTATTGCCACTGTGAAAAATGGCATCGTCCATGCTGTCGGTCCTGGCACAGCTATTATTACTGTTTCAACAGAAGATGGCAAACTTCAAGACAAAGCTAAAGTCAGTGTTACAGTACCGGTGACAGGAGTAACCGTTGATACTAATTCTCTCAATCTTACAGTAGGTGGAAAAGATGCAAAGTTAACTGCTTCGATTGTTCCATCCAACGCTACTAATCAAAATGTTACTTGGTCTACCTCTGACCCAAGTGTGGCAACTGTCGATAACGGAGTCGTTCACCCAGTCGGACCAGGTAAGGCTATGATTACCGTTACGACAGAAGATGGCGGTTTTACCGATACAGCAACTGTTATTGTAACGGTTCCTGTAACCGGTATATCACTTGACCCTAAATCTCTTGACCTAATCGTAGGCGGAAAAGATGAAACACTAACTACTACGATTTCTCCATCCAATGCTTCAAATAAAAATGTTACTTGGTCTACCTCCGACCCAAGTGTCGTAACTGTCGATAACGGTGTCGTTCACCCAGTCGGACCAGGAAAAGCTACAATAACAGTTACGACAGAAGACGGTGGTTTCACCGATACAGCAGCCATTACCGTCACGGTTCCAGTTACTGGTGTATCAATTGATCCAGAAATACTTAATCTAATTGTTGGTGGAAAAGACGCAACGTTAACTGCTACCATTGCTCCATCCGATGCCACTAACAAGAATGTCACTTGGTCTACTTCTGATTCAAGTGTAGCCACTGTAGAAAATGGTATCGTCCATCCTGTTGGACCAGGTATAGTAATTATTACAGTTACGACGGAAGATGGGGGATTCATAGATACAGCAACCGTTACTGTAACAGCGCCAGTGTTAAGCGTATCACTTGACCCTAAAACACTGAATTTTAATCTAGGCGATGCGGACCAAACCTTAACGGCAACGCTAAATCCGTCCAATGCCACTAATCAAAATGTTACTTGGTCTACCTCCGATCCGAGTGTAGTCACTGTGAAAAATGGTATCGTCCATCCTGTCGGTCTAGGCCAAGCCACCATCACGGTCACGACATTGGAAGGTGGATTAACTGATACAGCTATAGTAACGGTTATTGACCCAGACACAATACCGCCAGTCACAAAAAATAAAATGACTCCTATTTTCAACGATAAAAACACCTATATCATCGCGTTAACCGTTACTTACACAGTGACTGATGATAAATCCGGTGTAAAAGAAACCTTATATCGTATAAACGGTGGTGCTTGGCAAGTCTATACAAATCCATTTGATGTCTATGCCGAAAATACCCACACCTTGGAATACTACAGCATTGATAAAGCGGGCAACAAAGAAAAAATCAATGTATACGATTTCGACAAAGGAACATGCTCTTGTTCCAAGTAAAAAGGAGGAAATATAATGGAAAAGAAAAACAAAGTAAAAATGAAATATGAAGCACCAAAAGTTTTGCATCATCAAATTGTTACTTTCGAGACAGCAATCTCTGCTGCTGGACATTGGGAGTTTCAACTTATTGAAGGAGGCTGGAAGAGGGTTTTTGTTCCTGGTTAATTGGAAATGAAATTTATTATTGAAAAAGGGGCTGTCCCAAAAGTCAGGAAAATGACTTTTAGGGCAACCCCCTTTTTTATGAAATTTATGCACAAAAAAATCGCCCTTTTTAGTAAAATGAAGTTACCAGACAACATTTACAAAAGGACGATTTTTTATGAGCAATCCAAAGATTACTACAGAAAATTATAACATGGAACAAATTTTACTACCACTCTCTATTCATGAGGAAACTGTCGTTCCCCAAAAACGAAATATCACACCTACTTTTATTCCTTATGATAATAAACAAACAACTGTGATTTTTGACATTCAGGATCTCATTCCGTCTCACCACGTCGCGCGTGTAATCGATCAAATGATTGGATATATTCTTTTTCGAGCACTATAATGGTGGCGGACGTAGCTCTTACCATCCCAAAATGATGACGAAAGTCATTTTGTATGCCTATTCTTAAAAAGTCTATTTTTGTTGTGAAATCGCCAAACTGGTTTAAGAAAATATCCCAACAATGTGGCTGGCTGGCTTGAAGAAACCGGATTATCGAACGATTAATCGATTTCGCACACAACAAATGGAAAAGCTCCTTCCGAAGCTTTTTAAAGAAATGATCCATCAACTAATAGAAGAAAAGCACATCACTATGGAGAATTACTTCCTAGACGGAACAAAGATTGAAGCAAGCGCAAACAAGTATTCATTTGTGTGGAAAAAAGCGACGACGAAGTTTGAGGCGAAGCTGCAAGAAAAAATCGAAGAAACGTACCAACTGATTCAGACCATTACAAATGAAGAAGAGCATGAACTGTCTGCTCAAGATGAAACATCCTCATTAACGGCAGAAGAAAAACTAACTCAAATAGAAAAAGCATTAGTGAAAAAAGTTGAAAAAGAAACGAATGGTATCCAGCTTGAAGAAGATGTCCAGGTACAAAAAGAAAAACGACGGGAACTCAGTCCGGTTAAGAGACTTTTGAAACTTAGTGCGCGAAGACTTAGGTCCACGATTAGTGAAATATAAACAACAAAATGCTCTGTTTGGCAATCGAAATAGTTATTCTAAAACCGATACGGATGCGACATTTATGCGAATGAAAGATGATCATATGAATAACGGACAACTAAAACCTGGTTATAATATTCAAATGGCAACGGAAAATCAATTCATTCTTTTTTATACGATACATCAACGCCCAACTGATATGCGTTGTTTCAAGCCGCATTTAGAGGCACTGAAGAATACATCGCTACCATTCCCGGAAAACGGCATCGCTGATGCCGGCTATGGCAGTGAAGAAAACTATCTCTACTCTTTGGAAGAAGAATTTGAAGCTTTGATTCCTTACAATACTTTTTTAACGGAACAAAAACGGAGCTATAAAAAAGATATTCGTCATGCGAGTAACTGGGCATATGATGAACAAAAGGATGAATACACCTGTCCAAATAACCGTAAGGTTTTATTTAAGCGTTACTCGACCCGTACGGATAAAA
>NZ_JBNNST010000029.1:0-14503 GCF_050278025.1 Peribacillus sp. NPDC097197
CGTTCCCATTCCGAACACGGCAGTTAAGCTCTTCAGCGCCGATGGTAGTTGGGGGTTTCCCCCTGTGAGAGTAGGACGCCGCCAAGCCATTTCAAGGTCAGCCATTAGGCTGGCCTTTTTTGTGTTGATTTTCCAAGACGTGAAAGATACATTTGAAAAATGAGAGTATTGCTGCAATATGATGATATCTCCTACCATTCTTTTTTAGCATGCGCATCCGGGCTTCTCACAGACGTTAGGAGATTAGGGGGCAGAATTCTTCGTTTCTATAAGGAAATATGTTAAACTTAACTTAGTTCTGAAACTGTCATTGGGGGAATAGCCTATGGATACCTCTGCTAAAGATGAAATGATTTCTTCATTTGCTGGATGGTTGGAAGACCAAGGGAAATCAGCTAATACGATTAAAACGTATACAGGTGTTCTTTCTCAGTTTTGTGAACAGACACAAAAGGTACTAAGGGAAATTAATTCTGAGGATGTTCAATTGTATCTTGATTATTTAGAAAATTGCAAGAAAAGTCCAGGGACAATAGAAAAGCATTATAATGCTTTGAATGTCTTCTTTAAATTTTTAGCGAAGCCACAAATTATGCTTTCTGTTGAGCGTAAGGTAAAGGAATCTAAAAATGAAGCACCTGAGTCACTAAGCATCAAAGATCAAGAAGCTCTTTTGAAGGATATAGAGGCAGAAGGAAATCCTAGGAATGTCGCCATTGTTTATCTTTTGTTACATACTGGCATTCGTGTTTCGGAGCTATGTGATTTAAATGGAAGTGATGTTATCATGGAGGGCAATCGGAATTATATTCTTGTCCGGAATGCAAAAGGTGAAATTGACAGAACCGTTCCGCTAACAGATTTAGCAGTGCAGTATGTGAGAACCTATCTCTGTTCACTGAAGGAAAAAGCAGACCCATTGTTTATCTCAAGCTATAATCAAAGAATCACGCCGAGGTCGGTACAATACATTTTAAAAAAATACAATGTACACCCACATAAATTACGTCATACATTTTGCCAGAGACTAGTGGATAATGGTATTGATATACAAACTGTTTCCAAGCTAGCAGGCCATAAGGACTTAAACGTGACGAAGCGTTACTTAAAAGAAAAATCATTGAACCTGGAAAACGCAATAGATCAAACCTTTACTAAAAACTAAATGTTCAATAAATCTTAAGGGAACGGGGAAACTCGTTTCTTTTTTTGTTTTCACTGCCTTCTCCCTTTTACCCAATTTCATGATTACTTCGTATACGACCGGAACGATAAGTAAGGTAAGCGATGTAAAGCTCACTAGTCCATCCATTACGGTAATGCCAACTCCAACTCCTTGTGAAATAAGGTCGCTTCCTTCTGTGCCAATTGCGAGAGGAATCAATGGGCTAATCATGGACAAGGCTGTCATCAAGATCGGACGAAGACGGGTTGACCCAGCTTCGAGAGTCGAGAGGCCGTTTTCTTCGTTTTTAAGTACACGATCGACCAATACGATGGCGTTGGTTACCATAATCCCCATTATCGGTATTACTGAAGAAGAAGCCAAAAACGTACTAAAAAAGGAACAATTCCTTGGTCTCTTAAACGTAAGCCCGTAATCAAATAACGCATATAAAACGCCAGGCACCTTCGGTACGATAAACGTATCAATCAAAGGAGGTGCCATCCTTATGTCCACAAACAAATTAACCATTGTTCCAGTAAAACTCGATCCTTTTCCAACTGAAACTACTTCGTTTCATTCTTGTGAATACACTGCTGTACTAGGCTGTGTTATTAAAACAGCTGAAGCTGAAATAACTTTCTTCAATGGCGTAGATGAGCACATTATCCAAACCATTATGAAGGAGCTGAAAAGTCGATAAAGCATGATTTTACGAGTGTGCAAAACATCTATATTATTTGTGGAAAGACTAATAACATTTGGTAATTGACTATAGGATGAATTTTTTGATTGGGTTGATCGCTCGCCTTTCTTCGGAAAAAATGCCATACATTCGCACTCATCGGGTCCTTATTTTGTATATGTTTTATTTTTGCTACGAATCGTAACAATAAAGTAAATAAATGTAGGTGGACGATTGCCTGTAAGTTTGTTGATAATATAATTTGGAGGTATGAAAAAAATGATTAATATGAATATTAAAGCATTGCGTATACAGCATCAACTTACACAAGAAGAAGTAGCAGAACGTTTAAATGTGTCTCGACAGGTGATAGCCAAATGGGAAAAAGGGGACTCTACACCCGATATCCAATATTGTATGGAGCTCGCGAAGCTTTACAATGTTACATTAGATAATCTTGTTCGTTTTAAACAACAAGAAAATGGCTTCGGTGTACCACCGAAAGGAAAGCATTTTTTTGGTACAGCCACACTAGGTGAACGAGGACAAATTGTTATACCTAAAAAAGCACGGGAACTGTTTCAATTAAATCCAGGAGATACGCTAATTATCTTGGGGGATGAAGAGCGTGGTCTTGCGATTGTACCTGAACAAATGTTGAGTAGCTTTTTCAATATGGTAAACCTAAATTTTAAACAGGAGGAAGATAAATGAACAACGCTATTACAATCAACTCCCTAACGAAAACATATGGTACTAAAAATGCTGTTGACCACGTCTCTTTATCAATTCAAGAAACGGAATTATTTGGCCTTCTTGGTGTTAATGGTGCAGGAAAAACGACATTGATTAAAATGCTTTCGTGTCTAACAAAGCCTTCGAGCGGAGATGCAACATTGTTAGGGAAAAGTATTATAAATGAGCCAGAGCAAGTACGTACTGCGATTGCTGTATCTCCACAAGAGACGGCGATTGCACCCAATCTAACGGTACGTGAAAATTTAGAGTTAATGGCTGGAGTACACGGCTTCAATAAAGAGAAAACAAGGATAATAACCGATGAAATGATTGCTCAGTTTTCACTGCAGCCTTTTGAAAAGCAACGCAGCAAAACATTATCAGGTGGTTGGCAACGCAAATTGAGCATCGCTATGGCTTTAATTAGTGAGCCGCGGATTTTATTTTTAGATGAGCCGACACTTGGATTAGATATTATCGGCCGCCGTGAACTTTGGGCTTTAATAAAAAAACTGAAGGAAAAAACAACCATTATATTAACGACGCATTATTTAGAGGAAGCGGAGGCATTGTCTGACCGTATTTGCATTATGAAAGACGGGCAAATTAAAGCAATTGGTTCGGCTCAAGAGCTTATTGAAAAGGCTAACACAGTGAGCTTTGAGGATGCATTTGTGTATTTTGTAACGGAAGGTGATATCCAATGAGAATACTCGTATTTGCAAACAGAACGACAAAGGAAATTTTAAGGGACCCACTATCACTCTTTTTTGGAATCGGCTTCCCGGTTGTGTTATTACTGCTGTTATCCGCAATTAATCGTAGCATTCCAGTTGATCTTTTTAATGTTGATTCACTAACTCCTGGTATCGCGGTATTTGGTCTATCCTTTATGGCTCTCTTTGCCGCACAAGTTTTATCGAAAGACCGAGCAAGCTCATTTTTAACAAGGCTTTTCACAACACCTATGACATCAACAGATTTTATTATGGGCTATTCTTTACCTTTACTAATGATGTCGATTGTACAGGGAATTGTTTGTTATATTGTTGCGATGTTTATGGGGTTATCCATCTCTGTTTCTATGATTGTGGCACTAGCTTTACTCATTCCAACATCAATTATTTTTATAGGGATTGGGCTATTATGTGGAACGCTGTTAAGTGAAAGAGCAGCTGTAGGTATTTGTGGAGCACTACTAACCAATTTATCTGCATGGCTTTCGGGCGCATGGATTGACTTAAACCTGATTGGTGGCCTATTCAAAGACGTTGCATTTATTTTACCATTTGTTCATGCAGTCGAAATGGGAAAAGCTGCTCTTACTGGTGAATACGGTGATATTTTCCCTCATATCTGGTGGGTGCTTGGTTATGCCATCATCATATCGGTAGTAGCAATTGCAATGTTTAAAAAGAAAATGCAGGCAGAATAATTATAATAAAGAAAGCAAAGAACCCAGAAAAATTAATTTTCGGGTTTGTTTAGCACTTTCCTCCATGACAAACTGCCTCACTTTTTACATGGTATCTTAAAATTCACTTAAGAAAACCCTGCTCAAGCTTAAAGTAGTAATGAATGGAAGCAAAACCCATTATTGATGAATTTTTTGATTGGGTTGATTGCTCGCCTTTCTTCGGTATCAGTATGGTGAAGTTAATAACGGAATTACCTAATGTACCGTTTTATGAACATCTTAAACAGCTTATTTTTGCTTATTATATCTATACCATCCAAATAACAAACCAAGTATAGCTGTTATTACACCATATTTAAGCAAGATAATTATGTATTCCATGGGAGACAAATAGGATGTTTCAGTCACATCCAAACTCACTCGTGTAACTTGTTCATACCTTACAAATAAAATTCCTATACCTATTCCCATAAAAAAACTATATTAGCGCTTTTTCTAAGTATTTTTCCCATTTTGATATCCTCTTATAACGTTCATATACTAACTATTCAATTAGGAATGGAAAAACACCTTTTTTTAGCTACTTGCCAGGTAAACATTAATTATGAGGAAATAAACCCAGTTAACATAATCCCCATAAGCATAAGTATGTTGCCAATTTTCTTATTGAATTGGTTAGATTCAATCATAGAGGGGTTACTGAAGGACGATGATCCTTTATTGAATCAGTTTACCTGGACCTGACTGTTCAGCGTATGTACTTGACCCTAAAGCGGAGATTGACCTGACGATAGATAAACTCTTAAGGATGAAGTCGGGGGATGGAGCAGGATATGGGACTGGTAAAGATACAGAGGCTTTAGAGGTGATTAGAGAGGTCTTTTAAAAAAAAGACCAAATGGTGTCATCTTGGAAGGTTTTTTGCTTTATCTGGAAAGGACGAGACTAGAAGTACCCTTTGTTCCAAGCTCATCATATTAATGAAAGATTATTTGCATATACACTCATGACGTTTTGGAAGGGGCTGCCGCCTCTTTTTTTATTTTTTATACGTCTTTCTTCATATTAATAATTTAATTGCTTCAACTATTCATGATTGAGTTTTAAAAGGAGGAAAAAAGGAAAAAGTAAAGGGAAGCGTAGCGTAGCTATTCATTAAACGGGGGGGAACAGGATATGAGATGGAAAAAAGGAATGCTGATCTATAACGAATGTGCAGGAAATAGTAAGGTGGAAAAGGCATTAGAGGAATGTCTCCCTATTCTGACACCCCAAATTGATGAATTTCTTATTCTTCAGACTAAGGAAAAGGGTGATGCTGACAAGTTTTGTTCGGAATATGGAGAAGGTATGGACGTAGTATTCGTTCTGGGAGGAGATGGAACGGTGCATGAATGTGTGAATGGTCTTTCTCCACTCGAACATCGACCGCTTTTGGGAATATTACCTGGAGGGACGTGCAATGATTTCTCCAGAACCTTGGAAATACCTCAAAATATCCGTCGTGCGGCGGAAACTATAGTGAACGGAAATGTCCGTATGATCGATGTGGGGAAGGCGGACGATCATTACCTTTTGAATTTTTGGGGTATTGGACTGATTACCGATACGTCAAACAATATAGATGAACAAGAAAAAAGTAAATTCGGGAAGATTGGTTATTTTTTAAGTGCAATTAGAACGATAGGCGATCAAGAACCGTTTCCTTTTAGAGTTGAATATGATGAAACGTGTGTCGAAGGAAAAGCTGTCATGATTTTAGTCTTGAACGGTAATTTTATCGGAACGAATTCAATGCCTTTTTCAATGGTCCAGCCAGACGATGGGCTGTTTGATATCGTCATCGTGAAAGAATCGAGCCTAAGTGTATTTAGGGAGATCTTAGCCATGAAGAGTTCGTTGACTGAAAGTGTCAGCTCAGAGTCAGGTGTCATGTATGTCCAGGCAAGAAAATTGAAGGTGGAAACCGAATTACCTCTCGAAGTCGATATGGATGGAGAGATTTATAATCAGACGCCTACACAGATAGAAGTTCTGAAACATCATCTTGCTTTTTTGTCTCCTAGCTCAGGAGTATAACAGAATCAGACGCATTAAGAGTATATATTTATATTTATTCCTCCTTATTTCTGCATTTGTTTACAAAATAAGATAAAATATAAAATGATATTTCATTTTTTGCAGGAGGAACATACATGATATACCAGGTCCGATTGTTAAAGGGTATTTTTGAACCGCAAAGAAGCCGTTACCAATTGCAAAATGCGGAAGCGGTCACACGACTTTTCTGGAAATTAATAGGATTATATTTTCTTAGTGTCTTAGTTTTTTCAGTAAGTGGATATTTTGGAATTGGTTCAGAATCATTTTCTAAAAATATTACGAAGATGGATGTAAGTGAATTTGAAACGGGAAAATTACTGATTGTAATTGGAAATATGATTGCAGGATTGTTTTATCCTTCTATTTATATCTTTTTAGCTTCTTTATTCTTTTGGGTAGTATTGGATATCCCATACATAAAAACCGTGATTGTTCAAATGATTACGCTTAGTTTGCACTTACTGGAGAAGGTTTTGTTAATTCCCCTTTTTGTTTTGATGGATATTGGGCATGATGCCAACCCCTTTTCACTTGGAGTCATCAGCCAGTACTTCATTCGAAGCGATTACTTTATTCATTTTTTTAGTGAAATCACCATTTTTCAAATTTTAATCATTTCTTTACAATATTATTATTTGAAGGTATATACGGAACGAAGCAAGGCCTTTGTCTTATCAATGATCATTCTATTTTATATTGCCTCGTGGTTTGCTAAAGCATTTTTAGCATATCTACAAGTTGGCGTATTCGTATAAGGCGGTGAGAAAAATGAAAAAGTGGAAATTAGCAGCCCTATCAGTAGCATCTTTGGCCTTGATATCGGGTAATATTTACTTGATTGAAAAAAAAGACAGTAAAGTGGAACGGACCGTTTTTACCGAAAGATGGACACAAGTTAAGAAAGATACCATAACTGAAACATTTCAAACAAAGGGAATCTTTAAACCGGCAGAAGAATATGATGTTTATTTTGATGCTAAAAACAATGATTTTCAGAAATTCCTGGTTCACGAAGGGGACGAGGTAACGGCTGGAACATCCCTGTTTGAATACACTACAACCGAACTGGATGCACTAAAAGATAATTTGGAAGCGGAAAAGGCCGCAACCGAAGGAGAAATCGTCGGAATTGATGAGTACATAAATAAGTTGAAAGCTTATCAAAGTGGTCTGACCCTGGATTCAAACAAAACGGTTATCGATGAGACAGTAGAAAAGAACCTAAATATAGACATCACCATTTCTTCCTCAGACTTAATTAAAAGTAATATTGAGCAGGAGATGTACAAGCAGGAACTTGAAAAAAATAGCTTGAAGGAAAAAGTGGTCATGCTAGAAGCACAATTAAGCTCAATTGAGGTGCAAACCAATGCCGTGGAGACGACAAGTGAAGCGGATGGTGTCGTGAAGAAGATCAATAAAAATTTAACGAATCCGATTATTTCAATTGCTTCTGCAGAAATGGCCATCGAAGGTTCCTTCTCTGAAGAAGAGTTAAAGAAGGCAGAGGTAGGGATGGAGATAAAAGCTAGTTCTCCTGATTTGAAAAAGAGGTTGGGCGGAACCATCAGCCGTATACATCCTTATCCCAAAGAGGAGCCAACCCTAAAGGATGAAAATCGCTATACATTCGAAGCGGAAATTGTAACGGAAGCAGAGAATAAGGAAGCGCTATTAGACGGTTCAAAGGTCGACCTTACCGTTATAACGAATGTGAAGAAGGGAGTCCCGACTGTTCCAACAGAAGCGATACATGAACGGAAGCAGCCGCATGTCTATAAAATGACCAATAAAGGGCATTTGAACCGACAATACTTTACAAAAGGGGCTCAAGCAAAAGGGAAGCAAGAGATGCTTAAAGGTCCAGCAGTGGGAGATGTCATCCTTTTAGAACCGAAAAAGGTAGTGAAGAACCACTCTTACTTCATTACCCCGCTCAAATTGGACAAGGTTCACTCTGCAACTTTTAAGAAACTATCCAAAAGGGAAAAAGTTAGATACATTTTACTAGGATTTTTGGAAAAATAATTTTCAGTTAAATCAAAAATGGCCATAATTTTTTACTGTTAAAACTAATTACCTATTTAAACAATAAGTGTAAACCCACGTAGCACTCAATATTCTTAATCCCCTCTGTACTTTCGGAGTGTGGGGAAAGAAAATATATTTACAGATTAATATTTTTAGTATAATATTTTAATATAAGTTAGCTCGCTTAATCTTATAAAAAAGAACGGGGGAACCAATTTTGCGGATTATATTCGCTAGGGGTGAATTCAGAGATGAAAGGGCCATTGTGTTTCCGATTCCTAACCCGACAGCTAACCCCGTAAGCGTCTTCGAGGGAACATGTGTGAATAACACGCCAATAGGGAAAATGACACGTAGGGTGTCTTTTTTTTAAGCGTAAGGATAGAAGTTTTTCAATATACAGAAAAATTTTTCTCTTTTTATTAGTATCTTGTTTCCCTTACCGAGACAAATGTTTTTACATCAAAGACTATATGGAAGGTGAGGAAATTAAATGAAGAAATTCAAACTGAGTTTAGCAAGCCAAATATTCATTGGTTTAATTCTAGGAATTATCGTAGGTGCTATATTTTATGGAAGTGAGACGGCACAAAGCTATCTACAACCATTAGGTGATATCTTCCTACGTATGATTAAAATGATTGTCGTTCCAATTATCGTTTCTAGCCTTATTGTTGCAGTTGCAGGCGTGGGCGATATTAAATCAGTAGGGAAATTAGGTGCCAAGTCACTATCCTACTTTATAGTAGTAACACTAGTTGCAATAGGCGTAGGTTTATTATCTGCCAATATTATTCAGCCTGGCGCGGGCGTAAATATGGGTGAGCTTGAACAAACGGATATTTCCACTTATGTTGACACAGCAGAAACTAAGCAACACGAATCCTTTATAGATACAATCGTTCATATTGTCCCATCTAATCCGATTAAAGCAATGGTAGAAGGCGATATGCTTGCAATCATTTTCTTCTCAGTCTTGTTTGGACTAAGCATTGCAGCTATCGGTGAAAAAGGAGTACCAGTATTCCGTTTCTTCCAAGGTGCGGCGGAAGGTATGTTCAATCTAACCAATATGGTTATGAAATTTGCTCCGATTGGGGTATTTGCACTAATCGGTGTGACAATCTCTAAATTCGGTTTATCATCACTAATCCCATTAGGAAAGTTAGCCCTTTCCGTATACGGAACGATGATTTTCTTCGTAGTTGTCATCCTGGGGCTCATTGCAAAATTTGTAGGCTTCAGTATCTTTAAGTTAATTGCCATTTTGAAAGAAGAATTGATCTTAGCATTTTCCACAGCAAGTTCAGAAGCGGTTCTTCCAAGAATCATGGAGAAGATGGAGAAAGCCGGTTGTCCAAAACATATTACGTCTTTTGTTATTCCGACTGGTTACTCATTCAACCTAGATGGTTCCACATTATACCAAGCTTTAGCAGCCATCTTCATTGCTCAAATGTACGGCATACATCTAAGTGCTTATGAGCAAATAACGCTAATGTTAGTGTTGATGATTACCTCTAAAGGAATTGCCGGTGTACCGGGCGTATCCTTCGTTGTACTTTTAGCAACATTAGGTACGGTGGGCATCCCAATTGAAGGACTTGCCTTCATAGCAGGTATTGACCGTATCCTTGATATGGGTCGTACTGTAGTAAACGTTATTGGTAACTCTTTAGCAGCCATCGTTATTTCCAAGTGGGAAGGTCAATTCAACCCTCCTGCCGAAAAAGGAAAACTCGAACAGGCTTCTTAATATAAGTCAAAACTCCAGGGTGATTGCACTCTGGAGTTTTTTTGTATTCAGATGAAAGTCGAAAACAACTTATTGATGGACGATCCAGAAATGGGAGTCAGGGGAAAAGTTCATAGCCATAACGCTTTCATTAAATGAATCTTGGTGAAAGGTTTCCAAAACAGTCAGTTGGGCTTCTTCTAGGCAATCAAGGACTTCCTGCTGACTCGGGATATGGAGATAGGCCTCTTCTTGGTGAGACTTTCCCTTTGTGAAGATATCACCGAACTCATATAGCCGTTCATCCTGTTTACTATCACACCAAATCATTTCTTCCTGTTCCCAAAAATTAAGATACCTTTCATTACTGTCGCGAATCGGTGTCGTGAATAGGAAACGGCCTCCTGGTCTAAGTATGCGTTTGATTTCTTTCAAAGCGAGAATGCGGTTTTTTCGTTGAGGGATTTTCATTAAACCATGAAAGGAAAAGAGTGCATGGTCGAATGACGAGTCGTTGAAAGGGATTTCCGTGGCATTCCCAAGAAAGAATGGAATCTCCATATTTTCATCTTGTGAAAACTTCCGGGCTTCTTGAATCTTGGAGGGTGAAGGGTCCAGTCCGGTTATATGATGAAACCCATTCTTGTATAGAGCAAAGGTCGTCCTCCCTGTACTGCATCCAATATCAAGGATGGAGTCGGCTTGATGAAAGTATTTATCGAATGCAAATTTTTCGAGTTCCCAAAGACCCCAATTTTTTGATGAATCGGCGACAGCGTCTTCCTGCAAGTGATTGATGAAATCGTCTTTTTCTATTTTATCCATCATTCATCCTCCAAACCTTTATTTTTACTATAATATGGAAAATGTTGCCTGTCTAGTTTCTTATTTTTAATACTATTTTATATACACTTCGTGAATATTAAAAAGTTTGATAAAATAGAACTATTGATGAAAGGCTCGGAGGGAATATAATCATGAAAAATGAAGGTAATGACATCTTATATATGCATATGCAGGCTTCCGAAAGATTTGTCCTTTTTAATGGCCTTAATTTTCGAGAATTCTCCTATTCCTTACCGCATAGCTTGAATTCCATCTTATTATTGAAACATCAATATGATGGTGGGGAGTACGATTTGAATGTCTTGCTGGAGAGCGTGTCATCTGAGAATGTTTATAAGCTACTTAAAGAGGATGTTCGTGCATATGGGGATTTCTGTTGGGTCGATTTTAAGGAAGCAGATTGTCTAGAAGAATTGGACGGCAGGGAATTAGCGGAACTCCTATATGTGGGGCATACCAAAAATCACTTAGAACCCCCTTTCTTTCACAAACTGAATAATCAATTTGTCTATCTGGCCCAAGATGATGGATGGTTTAATAAAATTTACTTTCGTTCGATTTCAACGTACTATAAGATGCTGGGAAATTTACTTCCGTTGAAGCTTGAACCATTGAAAGTCGAAAGAACATGGTTAGGAATGAGGAAGAAAAAAGAATTGCCTGCAATTCCTTTGGATATTATTTCTTCCCTGGCTCCTATATTGGCGGAAGGTATAGTTTTTTCTTTTAGACATGTGAAGATTACAAGGACCAAAATCGAGATCCCAGCATGGATCGTGGGAGATTATTTGAACATGGATGAGATGCATGATGATTTCTTAGATAGAAAAGAACAAGGACCTGATGCCTTCATTACTTTTCATCGTAAAGAAAAGGTTTGGGAGAGCGTTATCAACACGACGCTATATAAATAACTTCTTTAGCTAATTAAGGGTTTGGGTCGTAGGACTTGCAACTGGGTGCATAAACTTCTAATTATAGCTATAGAAGGGGGAACTTTCACTTTTCCCGTTTTAGTGTAAAGTGTTACAATGGAACATGGTTAAAAGAATATTGGAGGGTAATAACTCATGAAAACTAAACTTGGTTTGCTTTATGGTGGGAAATCTGCGGAACATGATGTTTCTTTGCAGACAGCTTTAGCAGTCATTAAAGCTCTCGACTTAGCAAAGTTTGACATATATCCGATTTACATAACAAAAGAAGGTTCTTGGGTAAATGGTCCAAAGTTGACTGGTCCGGCAAAATCCGTGGAGGAATTGGCTTTATCTTCCGATAAATTGACTTCTCCTTTGTCATTGCAAGCCCATTTAACTGATGAAAATAGTGGGTCCACGGGGTATGATGTCATTTTCCCTCTTCTACATGGACCGAATGGCGAAGATGGAACAGTACAGGGGATGCTTGAGCTGTTGAATCTTCCTTATGTGGGAAATGGGGTACTGGCTTCATCCGCAGGGATGGATAAGGTCATCATGAAAAATATTTTTGCACAGGCGGGATTACCGCAAGTTAACTATACATGGTTCATCCGCTCTGAATGGGAGAGTAACACAGAACGGTCCATTGAGAAGGTGGAAGAAGTATGTGGGTACCCTTGTTTTGTAAAACCGGCTAATTTAGGCTCAAGCGTAGGAGTCAGCAAATGTAATAATGCTAATGAGTTGAAGAAGGCAGTCGCAGAAGCATTTCAATTCGATCGGAAAATCATCGTTGAAGAAGGAGTCATTGCCCGTGAAGTGGAGTTTGGCGTGATCGGGAATGATACCCCATCTTGTTCTGTGGCAGGAGAAATCATTCCTAAGACAGACTTTGACTTCTATGATTATTCAGCTAAATACGTCGACGGAAATTCAGCGATGGCCATACCTGCCGAAATAGAGGAAAGTCAATATAAAGCTTTATCTCAAATGGCAATCACAGCCTTTAAGTCATTGGACTGTTCAGGACTCGTCCGGGCCGATTTCTTTTTGACGAAAGATGGAAAGGTCTATATCAATGAAGTGAATACGATGCCTGGCTTTACGCCATTCAGCATGTTCCCGCTATTATGGAAGCACACGGGTCTTGAATATCCACAATTAATAGAAGAACTTGTGAAGCTTGCTTTAGAGCGCTATGAAGAAAAACAACAAATCAAATATACAGTGTAAGCGGTAATGTAAAGTGGGTTCCTGTATTTCAATTATACGCAGGACATACACTAGCAAGCAGGAATCGGTTCTCCATGCCGATTGCTGCTTAGTTTGGTTATAAAGAAAATGGAAGATCGGTTCGATGAACGAAGGAGGAACGAAAGTGATAAAGAGAACGTTGAGACAAATATCTGAGATGGTAAATGGATTGAACGATAGTAAGGTATTTGAACCCATTGAAATTCATGGTGTAACCATCGATTCAAGAGCGGTTACGAAAGGATGCTTGTTCGTTCCGTTAAAGGGAGAGCAAGTCGATGGCCATCAATATGTCAGAAGTGCCATTGCGCAGGGAGCATCCGCTTCTTTTTGGCAGCAGGATATTCCGAATCCACCTACTGATTTACCAATCATCCTTGTGGAAAATACTGAAAAGGCATTACAGCAATTGGCACGCGCTTATCGGGACCAATTGAATATTAAAGTCATTGGAATAACGGGGAGCAATGGTAAAACCACTACGAAAGATATGACGGCTGCCCTGCTGGCCACTACCTATAAAGTCCATAAGACGAATGGTAACTTCAATAATCATCTTGGATTACCACTTACTATCCTATCCATGGATGAGGAAACAGAAGCAGCCGTTTTAGAAATGGGCATGAGTAGTCGTGGGGAAATCGAATTTTTATCCAAGCTAGCAAAACCAGATGTAGCCATTATTACAAATATAGGCGAATCGCATTTATTGGATTTAGGCTCGCGAGAAGAAATCGCCAATGCGAAGCTAGAAATCGTGGAGGGATTGCCACAGGGCGGAACGCTTATTTACCATGGTGACGAACCTTTGCTGGAAAGCCGGATTCAAAAGCAATTCCCCCATTTACGTGTCCTATCCTTCGGACGTACGGAGCGGAATGACTTGTTCCCATTGACGATTACCCAAGAGGCGGACAGTACCTCGTTTACACTTGGTGGAGAGAATCAAGGTGACTATCAAATTCCGGTTTTGGGTCAGCATAACGTGCTCAATGCATTGGCTGCCATTCTTGCCGCAAAAGAACTGAATATAGATAACGAATCCATCCATAAGGGCTTAGAAGCCATTCGCCTTACAAACATGAGGATGGAGATGGTCGAAGGCATAAATGGGCAGAAAATTATTAATGATGCTTACAATGCCAGCCCCACTTCCGTCAAGGCAGCAATTGAGCTGATTGAAGGTCTATCCGGTTTTAGGAATAAAATCCTTGTACTTGGAGATATGTTGGAGTTAGGAGCAAGCGAAAAAGATTTCCACTTGAGAATAGGTGAACTGATAGCGGTTGATCAAATTGATAAGGTCTTTACATATGGACCGCTTGCCGATTATATTGCTAAGGGTGCACGTAAAACATTTGCAGCTGAGAATGTTCAATCTTTTCAAGATAAACAACAATTAATAGAAGCGCTACAGACTTCTACTGATGCCCATGATTTAATCTTGGTCAAAGCTTCAAGAGGCATGAAGTTAGAAGAAGTCGTAAAAGCCTTGCAAAAATGATGAGCAATAGAAAAAGGGGCTGTCCCAAAAGTCAGGAAAATGACTTTTAGGGCAACCCTTTTTTTATGAAATTTATGCACAAAAAAATCGCCCTTTTTAGTAAAA
>NZ_JBNNST010000030.1:0-13583 GCF_050278025.1 Peribacillus sp. NPDC097197
TTGGCGAACCAATCAGGGGCCCTTTAGGGCCTGGTCAGTAATAAAGGCTTTCAGCCGCAGAGAAAACCACCCGTTATCACGGGTGGTCGTTATTTTCCCTAGTAAAATGATGAAGCCTGCTTTTTATGAACACCTTTAAAGGATACAGAGTTACCCGCATATTTTCTAACCGATCATACTATGTCCTCCGTTTACAGGAATAACCTGACCGGTTATCCAATCAGACCAATTGGACAACAAAAAGAGGGTAATTCCAATCACGTCATCCACCTTTCCTAATCGTCCCATCGGGTATTGCTTGATTAGCTTTTCTAACATGACGGTATCAAATGATTGACCTTGATCGATTAATCCTAGTGAAATGGTATTGCACTGAACATTGCTCTTGCCTACTTCTTGGGATAGGGATTTTAGAAAAGAGATAGTCCCACTTCTCGCTGCACCTGATATGATTAGGTTCTTATCACCAGTCCGGGCGGAGTCTCCCACTATATTAATGAATTTGCCCTGATTGTTATCCATCATATCCGGCATAAATGTATGTGCCAAATGAAGGACTCCATAAAAACAAACCTCCATTTCCTTTTTCCATTCACCCGGTTCATATTTAAAAAATGATTTAAATTGTGTCCATCCTGCATTATTAATGACACCATCAATGATTCCCAGTTCACGTTTAGTGACCACTTTCATTTCTTGGACTTCCTCTAACCTGGAAAGGTCAGCCTGTACAAGTACAAGTTTCACTCCACATTTTTTAATGTTTTCTGCTGTTTCTGCTGCCTCTTTCTGTGATTCATGGTAGTGGAGAGCAATATTGGCACCAGCTCTTGCCGCTGCTAAAGCAATTTCCTTACCTATCCCTTTGGCTGCACCCGTTATTAAAACATTTTTCCCCTTAAGGTTAAGATCCATAGCTCTATACCCCTATCCTTTGACTCCCTGATTTTCTTTGGTATTGCTTATGCAGCTGTGCCGCTATGATATTTTTTTGAATTTCAGAAGTCCCTTCATAAATCCTGGTAATACGTGCATCCCGATAAAAACGTTCGATTGGATATTCAGATATATAGCCAATCCCTCCATGTATTTGGAGAGCTTTGTCTGCCACCCGATTATACGTTTCCGACCCTAATAATTTAACCATGGCTGCTTCTTTAATAACGTTCCTTTTTTGATCTACCATCCACGCTACACGATAAGTCATTGAACGGAGAGCTTCCGTATCCAATGCCATCTCGGCCAAGTAATGTTGAATGACTTGCTGCTCAAAGATTGGCTTGTCGAATTGAATTCGCATATGAGCAAATTCAATCGACATCTCAAGTAACTTATCACACGAACCTAAGTTTCTTGCTGCCATTCCCGCACGTCCATTTGCTAAAATTTTCAATGCATTAACATACCCTTGCCCTACATCACCCAAAACATTTTCAACAGGCACCTCACAATCTTCGAAAAAAATCTCTGAAGAATGCGATCCATGAAGACCCATTTTCTTCTCGATTTTTCCTATGTGGAATCCAGGAAAATCTTTTTCGACAATAAAGGAAGTGATGCCCTTTGCCCCTTTTGATGGGTCCGTAACTGCCATGACTGTAAAAATGTCCGCAATAGGCGCATTGGTAATATAATGCTTGCTCCCATTCAAGATATACTTATCACCTCTTTTAATCGCGGTCGTTTTAAGATTGGTAGCATGCGATCCTGCGCTGGGTTCAGTTAAAGCAAAAGCCCCGATTCTTTCACCCGATGCCATATCGGGAAGATATTTTCGTTTCTGTGCATCATTTCCCATCTCTACTATTCCGACGCCACCGATCCCCGTATGTCCGCCAATGACAGTGGTATAGCCGTTATGCGTTCTCCCTAGCTCTTCCAGAATGGCACATTTTCCCACCATATCAATTCCCAGTCCACCATATGACTCAGGAATACTAAGACCAAATAGACCAATTTCTTTGGATTTCCGTAAAATGCTTTCTGGAATTTCATCACTTTCTTCAATTAACATAGCATGTGGCTCTACCTCATTATCAATAAACTCTCGGATACCCTGTTTTAATAAGGTAACATCGTCTGAAAATTCAAAATCCAAAAAATCCACTCCCTTCATAAGTCATTCCCTATCTAGTTTCCTTCCATTCTATGAAACATGCATTCTTTATAGGTCATTCAACTCTACAAGGAAAACCCTTACTCATTGGGCTTGTTAAGCCATCGTTAATCCTCCATTGACAGATAGGGTTTGCCCTGTGACGTATCCCGCTTCATCCGAAACAAAATACGCAACAGCACCCGCAATATCCTCCGGTTGAGCCAAACGACGGAATGGTATCGCCTTTACCAAGGCCCCTGTGATCCCTTCATTGTACGAACCAATCTCTTGAAATAATGGAGTGTCCGCTGGTCCTGGGGCAATGCAATTGATGTTAAGCTTATAACGGGCCATTTCTCTTGCAATTGTCTTCGTGAAAGCAATGACACCACCCTTTGCTGCGGAATAGACCGCTTCCCCGCTAGAGCCGACCCTTGCAGCATCTGAAGCAATATTGACTACTTTCCCATAATTATTTTCTATCATAAGCGGTAAAATTTCCTTACACGTATGAATTTGGCCGAGTAAATTAATATCGATGAGTCTTTTCCACGTGCTTGGATCACTTTTTAAGAACGGTTCTACCTTGTCCCACCCTGCGTTATTGACCAATACATCAATCTTTTTATAATGGCCCACCGAATCTTCCACAGCTTTTTTTACACTATCCAAATTCGTTACATCACAATAAACGGATTTAGCTTCATTCCCCTCCCGCTCGATTAAAGTAACCGTTTCATCCGCATTCTGACTATTGATATCTGCCACAATCACTCTCATATTTCTTGAAGCCAGTTTTTTTGCGATTTCTCTGCCAATGCCACTTCCTGCCCCCGTGATAAAAGCGACTCGTTTAGTCATATCAATCCCTCCATTTTTTCATTTTCTTTTAATCAATCATTTACCCTGGCCTTAAATGTTGTCTCCAATCTTTTCATTTATCATTTCCCTCAGACGAAACTTCTGAATTTTCCCGCTTGGGGTACGTGGGAATTCCGTCAAAATTTCTAGCTGTTCTGGCCAATATTGTTTAGCTAAGCCTTTCTTCGAGAGAAATTCCTTCATTGAATCCATTGTAATGGGAACCTTCCCTGGTTTCATGCTGATACAAGCGCATGCTTTTTCCTGAAGGCGTGTATCAGGTACAGCAATAACCTGTACGGTTGAAACATCGGGATGTTCGTATAATACGTTTTCTACATATGCAACCGGGATATTTTCTCCGCCTCGAATGATGATGTCTTTATTTCTACCGGAAATTCGGATATATCCATCCTCGTCCATTACCGCCCGGTCACCGGTAATGAACCAACCATTCTTATGTTCCGCTATGGTGTCTTCCATTCGTTTGAGATACCCGACAAACATCGCAGGGCCTCTTGCGAGTAAATCACCTTCTACATTAGGAGGACAACTTTCTCCTTTAAAATCGATTATCTTGAGTTCCATATGGGGAAAAGGGGCTCCATCCGTACTCGTTAACTTTTCTTCCGAATCATCAAGTCTTGTCAATGTCACTAAACCATTTTCCGTTTGTCCCCATCCCGACAATATTTTGAATGGGACTTTTTCTTTCGCTTCTCTCACAAGCTGTCTAGGAATTGGGGCACCTAAAGCTACAAAGGCTCGAAGAGATTGAATATGACCCCTTTCTATCCCTTCCAATTGAACGGTATCTTGCAGGAAGGGTGTTGCACCCGCAGTAAACGTTATCTTCTCCTTCTCGATCCACTCAATAAACTCATTCGGGTTCCAAATGTCTTGATAGACACCAGTACCTCCAAAATGGGTAGGTAACCGCACACCATACCCAAATCCCGTTTGATGGGCAAAGGTGGATGCCATGAAGAGCACGTCATCCGATGTTAAACGCAGATGGTCAATCCAATAATTTGTTGATACACAAAGCGTATTATGTGTATGCATGACCCCTTTTGGACTCCCGGTCGTTCCCGAGGTGAAGATGATTTCTGTAATATCGTTCGGATCATGCTTGATGGCATCTAGAATGGAAACATCCATCCGCTCTTCCCATGGTTCCTCAAGTAGGGAAGAGAACGCTTTCATTCCATTCGGTACTTCTTCACCGACCACAAAAACATGCTCTAATGAAGGCCACCGATGAGCTAGCCTCTCAATCATGTCAGGATAATAGTAGTCACGGAAACGATCCGGAACCACAATCATCTTAGATTCCGCCATCTCCACCATGAATCCAATTTCCCTATCACGATAAATGGGAATCAAGGGATTGCTTATCGCCCCTATCCGAGTGACGGCATAATGGAGAATAATGAATTCATTCCAATTTGGTAGTTGAAAAGAGATGACGTCTCCCTTTCCCATTCCTATATGAATGAGACCTAAAGCGACCCGATCGACCAGCTTTCCTAACTCCTTATACGTATAACGGCTTTTTTTATCAATGATTGCCGTCTTCTCCGGATTGTTCTCTATCACATCATGTAAATAATCCAGAATCGTTCGATTTGGCCAAATAGATTGGTATTTTTCCACATATTCCTGACTCAAAATCGTATCGAATTTCAATAGAGTTCATCCCCTTCATCATCTTCTGAATTGTTTAAAATCCACTGGCCTTTTTTCAAGAAAAGCATTTTTTCCTTCTTCTGATTCTGGTGTGTTATAAAACATCGCTAAACTACCCATCGATAACTGGGATATCCCTTGGATGTTTGCACTATCAGCATTAAAGGAATACTTAAGCATTTTCAATGCAGTCGGACTCTTCTCAAGAATCTTCATCGCCCATTCTTTTGCCGCATGTTGCAACTGATCTGCAGGGACGATTTTATTCACAAGTCCCATCTCTTTTGACTCCTGTGCGGAATATTGTTCACACAAATACCAAATTTCCCTCGCTTTCTTTTCACCGACTATCCGGGCAAGATACGCAGAACCAAATCCTGCATCATAACTCCCTACTTTTGGGCCACTTTGCCCGAATTTTGCCGTTTCTGATGCAATTGTCAAGTCACAGATGACGTGTAGGACATGGCCTCCTCCAATGGCATATCCATTCACTGCCGCGATGACAGGCTTTGGGATGTTTCGAATGGTTTGGTGCAGGGTTTCAATTTCTAATCCCATCCCACCTCCTAAGCCACCGGAATGATCATACCCTCCTTCTTCTCCTTTTTCTTTTTGATCACCACCGACACAAAACGCCTTTTCACCGGTCCCTGTCAAAATTACTGCACCAATTCTGTTATCATCCCATGCGTCACGGAAAGCCCAGATTAGTTCCTGGATCGTTCTTGCACGAAAAGCATTGTAGACTTTAGGACGGTTAATCGTAACTTTTGCTATGCCCTCCATTTTTTCATATAAAACATCAGTTAATTCCATCGTTTAATTCCTCCCTCACTTAATAGCTTTATCATGATTTTCCCTTGAATGACGTCAATACGCTGTTCATTCATACATCTCACTTTCATCGTTATCCAATGTCGCTGGATATCGACATCAATGATCTCTATTTCGGCAGTAATCGTGCTATCTATTTGTACCGGTTGAATGAACACCAGTTCTTTTTGAATGATGACACATGGTCCTTCAGGTAATTCCTTACTGATTGCCTCCGTAATGAGCCCCTCACTTAAAATTCCTGGGACCATCGAGGACCTTCCATCCCTTTTAGAAATATCAAGACCATACACATCATTGTAATCATGTGTCAGTGAGCTCCACCCTGTCACATCATCTTCTGTAAAGGTTTTTTGCACTCTGGCGATTTGACCGATAAAATAGCGATTTAAATGATCCATTCCTTCGTCCACTATCCTAATAAGACCGGAATTCTTTTCCGATAATGTCTTTTGCAATGACCATCATATTGGCTTGTGCAGTTCCATCACCAATCTCTAATCCAATCACATCCCGCATACGTTGTTCTAAGGGCATTTCCTTCGTATAAGCATAGTGCCCATTCAACAATAGGCACTCATGAATGGCTTCCACACTATATTTGGGGCCTAACCACTTTACGGAAGCCGATTCTTTACTATGTTTCAATCCTTGGTCACGAAGCCAAAGTCCACGATAAGCCTGCCATCTCACCAATTCCAATTGGGTAAAATGAGTCACGATGGGGAATGAAACCCCTTGATATGTCGCCAATGGTTTACCAAAAGATTGTCTTACTTTAACGTGTTCAATCGTCTCATCGAGACTTTGCGAAGCAGCCCCTACACATTGCAGCCCGATTAATAAACGACTTAGGTCAAACCCATTCATCACTTGGGAAAAACCTTTATTTTGAAGTCCAATCATATATTCCTCTGGAACTTCAACATCATTCAAATAAATGGAGCCCCTGCCAATTGGTATATTCCCCATGTCTTTGTACCCTTTGCATTCCACTCCAGGAAGATCGGATGGAACAATGAATGCACTTATTCCTCGATTCCCCAAATCAGGTTCTGTCTTGGCGAATAAAACGAAAGCATCTGCACAAGTCGCTACACTTATTCCCGACTTTTCACCATTAAGGACATATACATTTCCATTATGTACCGCAGTTGTTTTGATTCCCCCGGCATCTGTACCCGCTGAAGGCTCCGTAATGGCAATGCCAACAATCTTCTCCCCACTTGCAATCTTGGGTAACCATTCGTTTTTCAATTCTTCTCTAGCATGATTGGTTATAATTTCGCCAATCAATGCATTCAGCATGACTGCATAGGTTAGATTGAAATCCCCACGCCCTATCTCTTCAGCAGCAATCCCGGTGGTGACGCAGTCAGCTCCGCTACCCCCATACTTAATGGGGATGCGCAAACCATTTACCCCTAATTCACCAAGCTTCTTCCACAAATGCCTTGGCGTGACTTCTTCTCGGTCCCACTTAGTATAGTGTGGCAGCAATTCTTCTTTTGCGAATTCCTTCAACATTTTTCGAAAATACTCTTGTTCTTCCGTAAATGTAAAATCCATCATCTTATTCCTCCCTTTTTTCAGAATTGTAAGTCTGGTGAAAAACATCAACTGTTCAAAACGAATCTACATATCCCTCTTAAACGGAAGAGAGAATTCCCCCTTGTTGCTATTCTATATTGCAAGATGCGTGCCAAGATGGATTTGTGCTTTAGAGGCTTTTAAAAGAAAAGTATTTTATCAGTTTCACTACTTTTCGCAAACTTGCAAAACAGAAATGCGAAACACAAAGGGGCTGTCCCAAAAGGTGTAATTACACCGAAATTGAATAAATAGTAAAAGGCAGAAACGTTGATTTAACAACATTTCTGCCTCTTTGTTTTTGCGAAATTCACTGGAATAAGGACTTATTAGACAGCCCCTTTGTGTAAAAACCATTTAATAACCATGCTATTTCAGGTTATACTTCGATATTTTTCTGTATAAGCTCGCAATATGAATCTTAAGTTTTTGAGCGGCTAAAGAACGATCTCCGCCACACTCCTTTAATGTATGCCGGATAGCCAATGCTTCAGCATTTCTTACCACTTCATCCAAACTCCCAAAGTAAGCGTTTTCTTTTGAGCCGTCATATGAGTCTCGCACATTCATGTGAGGAGCCAGAAGTGAAGAATCCATTTTCAATGTCGCCCCCTCAGCAAAATTCATCCCGCGTTCGATAAATGCTTGATACTCACGGACATTCCCAGGCCAATTATAGGAAGTCAACCATTCTTGAAGCGTGGGATCTATCTCCCTTACATCACATCCTAAAATCTTATTGAAGTGATTGATAAAATAATAGCCTAATGGAAGAATATCTTCCTTTCGCTCTCTCAATGATGGAAGTTTCAATTCAAACACATACAAACGATAATATAAATCCTGACGAAACTTTCCTTCTTGTATGAGCGTTTTTAAATCCCTATTCGTTGCCGCAATAATGCGAACATCGATATTTTTACTCCCTGTTCCACCCAGTCTTTCTACTTCCCGTTCCTGCAAAACACGTAAAAGCTTTCCTTGGGCCTGGTAAGGAAGCTCTGATATTTCATCCAAGAAAAGCGTACCGTTCTGAGCTAATTCTATTTTCCCTGGCTTCCCCTCCTTTTTTGCTCCACTAAAGGCACCAGGTTCGTACCCAAAGACCTCAGATTCAAATAATTCGTCCGGAATGGCAGCACAATTTATGGGTATGAAAGGGTGGGCCTTTCTTGTACTCAAACCGTGTATTGCTTGAGCAAACAGTTCTTTTCCTGTTCCCGTTTCCCCAGTTATGAGTACAGTTGAATTGCTTATTGCAATTCTAGCCGCAAGTTCCTTAATCCGTTCGATTGCAGGACTATTTCCTATAATCCCTTCGAAATCATACTGATTTGTTTCAACACTGGATTTTTTCCTATTTTTGTATTTTTCCAATGCATTTGCATAAAATGACAAATCGGTATATTCTAACTCTTCTTGCCGTATGATGACGTGATAAACGTTATTTTGATCTTTTCTAGTAATCTTAATAAAACACGCATGTCCAAAAATGACACCAGAGAAGACTTTCCTCGGATCACGACTTTCTAAAGGACTTTTCAGAGAGGTTTGAATGATATTCATGATTGATTTACCTATTACCTCATCCTTCATTACACTAAAATGTTCTAAAAAATCTGGACTAGCACCAAGTACTTTCCCTTTTAGGTTCACTTCTATTGAGCCCCAACTTTTTAATTCATTTATCACTTTTTCCATATACATCACAAAACAACTTGATCATTTTTTAAGAGTAGAATCACAACTTGTCCTTTAATCACTTCGATTCCCGTTTGATTATAGCAAGTGACCTTTTGTGTAACCCAATTTCTATCGATATTAATATCAATTACTTCAAGTTCCGCCGTAATTAAATCACCAACGTGCACTGGATGATAAAAGATTAATTCCTTTTGTAATAAAACACAGGCACTACCCGGAAGTTTTTCACTAATCACTTGGGTGATTAACCCTTCCGTTAGGAGACCAGGAATGACTGGCTGGTCGTAATTGCTTTTCCACTCCTCTTTATTCAATTGATAAATCGGGCTATAGTCATTTGTTAATTCACTACATATCCTTACGTCTGAAATACTAAATGTACGTTGCAACCTTGCAATCTGCCCGATGAACATTTCAGAGATCGATAAGTTCATGCTTCCCCTTCTTCCTATTTGAACTTTCAAAATATTCAATTATATAACAATAACTATACATGGTTTTCAAAACAAAGGAAAGCCGAAATAGAATGCAAATTACAACGTTCCGAACAAATAATAAAGCAGCATCCTTAATGGATGCTACCTATCCAGGCACAGTAAGAAAGCGTTTACAAAAATGAGTTTATTTCTTTTTCGACCAGCGAAGAGAACCTACATCATTATGTGGATGGTATTCTAACAAAAGTTTGCTATGCATATTTTCTAATTCAGTTAAAGATAACTTCAACAGTTGCTCCATGCTTTCATCTTGATAAGCGATACACAGTTTATTAATTAACTTTTTTCGTCTTTCTTCCATACCCTTCCTTATCGTATCCCCCACACAACCCTCTCCTTTTTTATCACATATTTAAAATACCTACATGTATTTCCACGTCCATAATCTATTTATTTTCTTGGATTTGAATTTTAAGATACTCTTCTTCTAATTCACATAACCTTAATTCATATAGATGTATATTATTTTTTTTATAAATGCCTTTACTTATTAATTGATCAATTAGAAACTTTTTCTTTTCTAAAGTCTTTTCAAGCAATATCCCCAATATTTCTTTCCTCCTTTGATTCGTCCTTTGTTCCCATATGAATTTAATCATTCAAAGGCATAAAAATGCAAAAGGCTTTCCATTCAACCATTAATCCTCTTGAATGGGAAGCCTCCAGTAATCTGGTCAGCAGTCTTAATAATTGTAAGTAAATACTAAACTCATTAAACCCATTTGTCAAGTATGGATTACAGATTGATGCATGATCTTGTCCTAAGAAATTTCTATCTTTTCCACCTATATCGCTTAACGAACACCTGGAAGGATTCACTAAATCTTTAACGCCCACATATATTTAATTGAATATTAACTATGAAAGGTGGAGGTAATACTGAAAACCAGTATTGTTATTCTCACATATATCGAATTACCTTTAACCAAACAGTGCCTTACCAGCATTAAAAAACATACCGATGACAAAGATATAGAAATTATCGTCGTTGATAATGGCTCTTCAGATGGGACAGTCGACCATTTAAAAAGTATTCCCTCTTTAAAGACCATCTTCAATGAAAAGAACGCTGGGTTTGCAAAAGGCTGTAACCAAGGACTTAATATTGCAACGGGCGATACGGTTTTATTTTTAAATAATGATACAATCGTGACACAAAATTGGCTACAATCCATGCTCACCTTGCTTTATAGTGACGAAAATCCCCTACATAAATAACAGGCTAGGCTAGACCATATTCTATTTGGCAATTCGAGCTGAAAAATCGCTCACAACAAACCCTTCCGCTTGACCAGTCCCAAAACGATTAAAGGGTCTAACATGTACTAATGCTAGTTTGTTTTTCTTCGCTAATTGCAGCCCCACTTCACCAGCTTTCTATCCGAGAAGTCCTTACGGATTAGCAAAGCTATACAGTCATTGGATTTCATGGATTCAAATAGTATCGAAGAAATTTTAAATAAGGTGGATTTAGATGCAATCAGGAGTGGATTCGGATTGTTTTTCTTCTTGGATCAATCCAAACATCTCGCTTGTCGATGCTTGATAAACTTTACGGCAGGATTGGTAAACCATATCGCTTCCAATAAATTGACGACACCACCCCTGTTACATCTGCTGTAAGCATAGGTTATTCCCATTATTTTCCAATGAAACTCTATGCTGCTAAATTATACAATTCATCTGTCTTGGAAATTTCCATCGCCTTTATTAAATAAGCTAGGTCAGTCATATCTCCTTCAATTAATTCCACTTCGTCTTGAATTTCCAGAAATGCTAATCTCCAAATTGTACTTGTACTTCTCCGAGCCATTAGCCCATATACTTTGTTTAATAAAAAGCGAGCCAAATAAGCTCCATCCTGCCCAGTAATTATTGCACTTTTCATCTGCTTCTTCTACAAATCGTATGCTTTTTTAGTTTACATAAAAAAATCATTCGGCTTTAACGATAACAGTCAATAAAAATAAGCAGAAGGTAACCTTTATATATGAATTTATTACTGTTGAATATCTGGAGTTTAATTAAGGAGAGGGGAGACGTCCATACTAACCATTAACCTTCTGCTTTGAATGGAAGTAGGACTATAAAGAACCCGGATTATATCATTAAGAACAAATAACCCAGTTCCATTGATAATTGTCCAGACTTCGCTACGATGGAAGTGTCTCTGATAACTGATGTTTTTATTAGCTGTTATACCAATTCTCTTAGTTAGAACTTCATTGGCTTCATCAAATTTTGTATAATCCAATACATGGTACCAACCCCATCGACGCTCTTCATACATCGGACGCTCTTCAATTTGAAGAGAAATTTCCTTGACTCTTGGGCTGGCCTCTTTATCTGTAACAAGAATTCCATCAGGGCTAACCACCACAACAAGATCTGAAACACCCAAAACAGATACAGGTATATCCAATTCATTAATCACATGGACATTTCGACAATCCGGACCAATACTTCCTTTGCCAACTATCGGCGTTTTCATTTCCTCTGTAAGAGTATTCCAGGTTCCAAGATCTTTCCATTCACCGTTATAAGGGACAACAATAATATTATTTGATTTTTCAACCACTTCATAATCAAAAGCTATTTTTCGGTAACCGATTAAACTGGTTAAATACTTCAGCATAGCTAAGTGGAAGTCCCTGCGTTTTAATATAATTTAATAAAAATCCCAGCTTAAAGGCAAAAATCCCACCATTCCATAATGCTCCCTCTTTTATCAATTGCTTAGCTTTGTCATGATTTGGCTTTTCTGTGAAATAACTCACTCTTTGAAAAGCTTCTTCATGTTTTGTATTTTGTGAGGCAATAGGAACTATATAACCATACTTTTCTGATGGGTAAGTAGGTGCAATACCTACTAAAGCTAAATCAGCCATTGATTGTTGCAAAACCTTCTCTAAAGTAATCATATGCTCGAAAAACTCATCTCCTGCAAAAGGATCGACGGGCATAACTCCAACCACTTCCTCAGGGTCTACACTTTCTACTGAATATAAATATAGAGAGGCTAAAACAATAGCCGGATAAGTATCTCTTCGACTTGGTTCCATAATCAGAGGTACATCATTACCTAATTGGCTAATTATCATATCAACCTGAGATTTATTTGTGGAGATAATCGTACGATCAGCTAGATTGACGTTTTCCAGTTGGTTCCACACACGTTGAATCATAGATACTTTTGAATTTGTTTTTTGCTCAGATGGCAATAGTCTTAAAAATTGTTTAGAACGGGAACTATTCGACAAAGGCCAGAGGCGCTTTCCCGAACCTCCAGATAATAAAATAAGGCGCAAATCTTTCACTCCTATAGACATTTAGTGTAAAACGTTTCACATTGATATGACAATTTACCTCTTCTGATATAGAAAGAGCAAATTTGAATTTCTCTGAATTATGTATAATATACTTCTCCTGCTTATATTTTATATATTGTCATTCATTTTTCACATTCATAGCTATTTTCCAATACTATCTAGCCTAAATACAAAAAGGAAGATCGCCCACTAAGGGATATCATCCTAACATTAGAAGCTTATTAACAAGGTCTTTCTCTAATTTGAATGAGGCGATGAGCTGACCAAACAATACTATTATCATCTCGGCCTAAATCAATTCCTAAAGTTACCCCATCAGATTCATAAAATAATCCGACGAAATCTCCAGCATTTAATAAGACGTCACCTGCTAATGTCACTGTTCCATTGCCAAGAATCGCTATTAATATCTAATACCAAGGCAACGTTTACATGGTGTTAAACCACTTATCAAATCAGTTACGAATGGAATTTATTACATTTCATTTTATAACGTTCAAAAAAATACTTCATCATAAGAAGAAAAAGTAAAGAAATGATCTACCTTTATTTGAAGGAAATTTATTTTTTAAGTTTAAATGCTTTTAAAATGGATATTATAATGATGTAAGATAATAATGCAGGTTTTACCATGCTAGGAGGTACTTAAATGGAACGTGGAAAAGTAAAATGGTTTAATAGTGACAAAGGATTTGGATTTATCGAGCGTGAAAATGGAGACGACGTATTCGTTCATTTCTCAGCTATTCAAGGGGAAGGGTATAAATCTCTTGAAGAAGGCCAGGAAGTTGAATTTGAAGTAGAATCAGGTCAACGTGGGCCTCAAGCAACAAACGTAAACAAACTTTAATTAAACTAATAAACAGGCCCTGAAAATCAGGGCCTCAGTTTGTCGACAAAAGGGGTCCGGAATGATTTCATTCCGGACCCCTTTTTGATATTTTCTTGAAATTTCGCTCAAAATTTAGAATATAGGTC
>NZ_JBNNST010000031.1:0-13104 GCF_050278025.1 Peribacillus sp. NPDC097197
TCGACTTGCATGTATTAGGCACGCCGCCAGCGTTCGTCCTGAGCCAGGATCAAACTCTCCGAAGAAATGTTTGACTTGCTCATTTTGCTTTTTTACAGTGTGTGCTCACTCAAAATTTACGTTGGCGCTTTGTTTTGTTCAGTTTTCAAAGAGCAATTATTCAGTTACTTACCTCGTAAGCGACTTTATTATCTTACCACGCATCCAATCTCTTGTCAACATTTATTTATGTTGTTTTGTTGGTTGAATGTTTATTAATTTGTTTGTCATTGTTGCGACTCCTAATATATTATCAGGTTGTTTTATTTCCGTCAATAGATATTTTACTATTTTATAAAAAATACATGGCTTGCCTCCACTTTCGTTAAATCAATAGAAGCTTCAAGGAGTTTTCCTTGAAGCTTCTTTCAACACCTTCCGCTTTCACTTCTATACTATCCAGTATCCGATAGCCGCTAGAGCAGCAACTCCCGGTATCCCAAGCAGTCCAGCAACCGCAGAGGTCACTAAATTGATTGGGACATGAATACCCGCTTGATTACCCAGCATATTAAGGAAGAATAAAAAAGCTGCCCCAATGATGACTTTTATAATGCCTTGTCCTATAAATCGAATGGGTTTCAATGGTGCTCCTATAATTAAAAGAACAAGAATCAAACCGCCAATTACAGCCACAAAAACAATTGGTTCCAATCTCATACCTCCCCACAAGCTTGTATTACACTTATATGTTGGATGATATAGATAAAGAACCGGCCCAAAAAAATGGTTATAAAGGAAACCCCTTATAACCACGGTCTATCATCTTTGTATGCGTACATTTCTTCTTTTCACTTCTCTAAATAAGTAGAAATACTTCACTTCCGCTAACCTCGTTTGTGCGATTACTTCTACAGATGGGTCTACACTTTTTTCAAGTAAGGATTTTTGGTTATGCCAATTCCTTTTCAACTGTTCAAGTTCCCCTATCAACGCCTCATTATATTCGTTTCGAAGCTGTTTTTTTTTACGAAAGAACACGCGGAGTCCTCCAAGCTATCTTATATTTCTCTTCTTCCTTCTATTGCTTTTGATAGAGTCACTTCATCTGCATACTCCAAGTCCCCTCCAACCGGAAGTCCGTGAGCAATCCGCGTCACTTTAATTCCCGATGGTTTAAGCAACCGGGAAATGTACATGGCCGTCGCTTCTCCTTCGATATTAGGATTCGTGGCCAATATGACCTCCTGTACCGTTTCATCTTGAAGTCGCTTCAATAAATCAGGAATATTTATATCTTCCGGACCAATACCGTCCATTGGCGAAATACTGCCATGCAATACATGATACAGGCCATTGAATTCCCTCATCTTTTCCATGGCTATGACATCCTTAGGGTCCTGCACGACACATATCAAGTCCCTATCTCTTCTTTGATCCTCGCAAATATAGCAAGGATCCTGATCCGTTATGTGCCCGCATACTGTGCAGTACATGAGATTTCGCTTTGCATTCACCAACGCTTTCGCAAAATCCAAAACAGTATCTTCTTTCATGCTCAGTACATGAAAGGCTAATCGAGCCGCAGTTTTCGGCCCTATCCCCGGCAATTTCATAAAGCTATCAATAAGCTTGGAAATCGGTTCTGGATAATGCATCAAATTCCTCCTAAAATTTCAAAAGAAACCCCCTTTGAAAGGAAGTTTCTTTTAAACTTGCTTAAAACATGCCTGGAAGGTTCATTCCCTTGGTGAATTGTCCCATCGTTTGGCTTGTTAGTTCTTCTGCCTTTTTCAAAGCATCATTGGTAGCAGCCAACACTAGATCTTGCAGCATATCGATATCATCCGGGTCAACGACTTCCGGTTTGATAATGACATCTACGATTTCCTTATGTCCGGTTACAATAACCGTTACCATTCCGCCACCAGCTGTTCCTTCAATCTTCTTTTCACCTAACTCTTCTTGTGCCTCTGCCATTTTCTTTTGCATTTTTTGCATTTGTTTCATCATATTTTGCATATTACCGCCACGCATACCCATTTTTCCTACCTCCAATTATTCTTTAATTTCGAGCAAATCATCTCCGACTAACTTTCTTGCTTCGGCTATGAAAGGGTCTTCTTCTTTTGATTCCGTTTCTTCTGGGCCTTCAAACTGTTGTGTTGAAATAAAATCCTCCCGCAACTTCTGCCACTGACTCTCCGGAACTCCGGCTATCTCCATACGATGACCAGTTAATTGCTGCATGATAGAGGCGATCACTTCTATGAAACGGTTATTTTCCATCGCCATTTGGCAATGAATATCATATTTGAATTTTACCACAAAAGCTTCCGTAGACGCAGCAACAGGTTCCGCTTCCGTCAACAGAGCCGCGAGTGACTTTTGGTTTTGCTGCCCTAACTGTTCAAGCACTTCCCCCCATTTACTCTTTACACCCTGTAAATTAGGTTTCGTGGCTTGCTTCAATACTTGGTTTATCTTTCCCGTCGGCGCCTTGTAAGCCTTTTTCATCGACCGTTGGGGTTTTGCCTGTTCCGCCGGTTTTTCAGAAACAACGGCAGCAACTCCATTTTGCTGTAAATCCATCATTTGTTTTTCCAACGCTTCTATCTTTTGAAGCAATTGTTGGACCTTCCCGTTATCCATTTCATTAGGCTTTTGCTCATTACATAGCTTCACCAGGGAAACTTCCAGGAATATACGGGGATGGTTCGTCCACCTCATATCTTGTTGCGTTTGGTTGAAACTTTCAATAATCGAATAGATCGATTTAGAAGGGATCACTTCTGCCAACTCCTTGAATTGCGGGTCAATCAACACCCTTTCAAAGGATTCTGCAAGAGATGGGGCAGCCTGGAACAGAAGCATGTCACGGAAATAATAAATCATATCTTCAATGAAGCGGGCTGGGTCTTTTCCCATAGCCAATAATTCATCAAGGACTTCAAGAGCCACGGCAACTTCCTTATCGTATATCGCTTTCGCCAATCTACTTAAGAACGATTGAGACACGGAGCCCGTTACCGTTAAAGCATCTTCCACCGATACCGTTTCGGAACTGAATGAAATGGCCTGGTCAAGTAGACTAAGCGCATCACGCATCCCGCCCTCGGCTGCTCTGGCAATGATGTGAAGAGCCTGCTCATCACAGGAAATCCCACTCTCGGCGATGATTTGTGACATCCGTCCGACAATGTCCTGTGGTTGTATTCTTTTAAAATCAAATCGCTGACAGCGGGAAATGATCGTTAATGGAATTTTATGAGGTTCAGTCGTCGCCAATATGAAAATGACGTGCTTTGGTGGTTCTTCCAATGTTTTTAATAAGGCATTAAACGCCCCCTGTGAAAGCATGTGTACCTCATCAATAATATAAACTTTATATGTAACCGCATTCGGTGCATATTTGACCTTATCACGAATGTCACGGATTTCTTCGACACCATTATTGGATGCTGCATCTATTTCAATAACATCTGATATGGAGCCATCGGTGATTCCGCGGCAAGTAGCACATTCGTTACAGGGTTCACTTGTAGGCGCATGTTCGCAGTTAACTGCTTTTGCAAGTATTTTGGCCGCACTCGTTTTCCCTGTCCCACGCGGTCCCGAGAATAAATAGGCATGGGAAACTTTTTGCCCGACAAGAGCATTCTGCAACGTTTTCGTCACATGCCCCTGTCCAACAACATCAATGAACTGTTGTGGCCGCCACACTCGGTATAATGCCTGATACCCCACGGAAATCCCTCCTTATTTTCTCCATCATTTCTATTATACCGTACTGGTTTCCTTAATTTCAAAATCCATTAAAGAAAAATGCTCCGATGAACCGAATTACCTTCTTAACGCGCAAAAAAACCCACCCTTTACGAATGAGTTTTTTGATTATGTAAAATAACTGCCGTGCACCTTCCGTCGATTAGCAACCATAAGCGTTACTTAAGCAGTTAGCTCAGCCCAGGCAACCCTGCGGCACATGAGAACTTCCACTTAATGCTGCTTCCTTCCGGACCTGACATGGTTCATGGAGACCCATTGCGCAGGACCCGGGCGTCAACACCACTTACTTAAGGCAGACCCTACAGAATGCTAACCTCGAGAAGGAATTCAACCTCGCTAGAGCGGATTGCGAGTACAGGGCACCGCTACCTCCCCGTCTAGCACGGCAAATGTGAGACCAATATTCATAGCGTCACTACGACGCATATCTTATTATACTAAGGTTATAAAAAAAACGCAAGTGTTGGGCAAGGAATGGCAATGCTCCATTTTTTAGGAGGTGAAAAACTGACACTTAGTTTCACGTCATTAATTTTCTGTTACCTGGCTTTCTTCCCTTTTCTTTTGCTTCAGCGCTTTCTTTCGATTCCTCAGTTGTTTAAAGAAAGCTGTTAAAATCCCGCCACACTCTTCTTCGAGCACACCGCTCGTAACCTCACATTGATGATTGAACCGCTGATCTTGAAGTAAGTCCATAAAGGTTCCCGCACAGCCTGCTTTTGGATCATGGGCACCAAATACGACCCGTTTCACCCTTGACTGCAGAATTGCGCCAGCACACATCGGGCATGGCTCCAGTGTGACATAAAGCGTCGCCTCTTCAAGTCGCCAACTACCAAGTTCCACACACGCTTCATTGATGGCAAGCAGCTCCGCATGGGCTATCGCGTTTTGGTCCGTTTCCCGCAAATTATGACCTCTCGCAACGATCCGGTCTTCTATAACTATCACGGCCCCAATTGGTACTTCATTCAGTTGGCGCGCTTTCTCAGCTTCACCCAAGGCTACGTTCATATAATATATATCATCTTTCATGAAAAAACCCCCTTTTACTAAGTAGGAGTAAATAGACAAATATAAGACAAAATAAAGGTCAACTACTTATTCTAATGAATAGTACCGTAAGCAGCTACCTGTCGCAAGTAATTTTGCATACTTAAGGAGGATACTACATGAACCGACCTGATTCCCCTTCAATCGCCCTACTGATTATCGATATGATCAATGACTTTAATTTCGATAATGGTGATATGCTCCTTCAACATACTAAAGCTATCATGAAACCGATAATAGAATTAAAAAGATATATGAAAGAAAATGGCTATCCAATCATTTATATTAACGATCACTATAAGTTATGGCAGGCCGATTACAATAAAATCATCGAGACCTGCAAAAATGAAAGAAATGCTAATCTAATAGAAAGAATCAAACCAGAGCAAGATGAGTTCTTCTTAATCAAACCGAAGCATTCCGCTTTTTATGGAACGGCGCTGAACACGCTTCTCCATCAACTTCATGTAAAACGTTTGATCCTCACAGGGATCGCCGGTAACATCTGTGTCCTTTTCACAGCTAACGATGCTTATATGAGAGAATATGAATTATGGGTTCCTGAAGATTGTATCGCTTCTGCCTCAAAGGATGATAACTATTATGCACTGACCATGATGAACCACGTCCTTAAAGCTTCTACAAAGAAAAGTTCATTGGATTTTTGAGTATTTTCCTTCGTGCTTACCAGTCATTCTCTACAATTTGGAACCAACAAAATACCACAGAATCCTCCCAGTTGTGTTACAATATCTTTTGGCTGAAAAACATAACAAACTGGAAGTTTCAGTCCGATACCTCATTGAAGGAGGACAGAATGGATGAAAACCATCCCATTTATCACTGTCGAAGGACCAATTGGTGTGGGAAAAACATCACTTGCAAAAGTAATTTCTGATCACTTCAACATTTCTTTATTGAAAGAAATCGTTGATGAAAATCCATTTCTCGGGAAATTTTACGATAATATCGATGAGTGGAGCTTTCAAACAGAGATGTTTTTTCTATGTAACCGTTATAAGCAATTAGAAGATATTGAAACCAAGTTTCTCACCAATGAACAAGCCGTGGTGGCTGATTATCATATATTCAAGAATTTGATTTTTGCAGAACGAACGTTAAAGGACGAACAGTACAATAAATACATTGAAATATTTAATATTTTAACTCGAGACATGCCGAAGCCAAATATGGTCATTTATTTGAATGCTAGTTTAGACACACTCTTAACTCGAATTAGCAAAAGAGGGCGTGAATTCGAAAAAAATATCAGTCCTAGTTACCTACAACAGCTATCCTCAGATTATCAAATATTCATGGAAACGTTCGAGCAAAAGCACCCAGACATACCCGTCCTCACATTTAATGGGGATGATTTAGACTTCGTCGGGAACAAGAACGATCTAAATATGATGATTAACCAAATAGAGAATGCCCTGCAAAAAGGAGTAGTACCACATGAACTTGCGTAAAAAGTATAATATCCCGAACAATGCTGTCATTACAATAGCCGGTACGGTTGGCGTAGGTAAATCGACGATGACGAACGCCTTGGCGGATGCCCTGCAATTCAGGACATCTTTTGAAAAGGTGGATGCCAACCCTTATCTTGATAAATTCTATGATGATTTTGATCGTTGGAGTTTCCACCTGCAAATCTATTTCCTCGCTGAACGGTTTAAAGAGCAGAAAAAGATTTTCGAGTATGGCGGCGGCTTCATTCAGGACCGATCCATTTATGAAGATACGGGGATTTTTGCGAAAATGCACTATGAAAAAGGCACTATGAATGAAGTGGACTACGAAACGTATACCAGCCTGTTCAACGCCATGGTGCTGACACCTTACTTCCCCCACCCCGATTTGGTTATCTATCTTGAGGGTTCAATCGATGATATCCTTAATCGAATCCAAGTACGTGGACGTCCGATGGAACAGCATACACCGATTGAATATTGGCAGGAAATGCACAATCGTTACGAGGAATGGATCAATCAATTCAATGCCTGTCCGGTCCTTCGTTTAAACATTAATGAATATGATCTTATGCATGATGAAGCTAGCATCGAACCTCTTATAAAACGGATTGCTGAATACATGGAACAAACCCGTTTACTACGTAATAAATAAATAAAAACCATTGGCATTGGTGCCAATGGTTTTTATGTTATATCAGAAAACAAAAATCCCGTTACATTTCTGTAACGGGACAACGATATCCAATTTATGCGCTGTGGTTATTAATAAGTTATGGAGGAGGTAGAGGGATTCGAACCCCCGCGGGATTTGACTCCCCTGTCGGTTTTCAAGACCGATCCCTTCAGCCGAACTTGGGTATACCTCCGTATCAACATTTATTATATTACACCGATTCACAAAAGAAGTCAAGCACTCTTAGAACACTTTTTTAAAATAATTATTAGTGGACCAGATTACCCTTTTCGGGGTCTGGTCCACATTATGATTTTAAACATTATTTTGGCTTGATGACTTCCGCACCACGCATATACGGGCGTAATACTTCAGGGATGATGACCGTGCCGTCTTCCTGTTGATAGTTTTCCAAAAGAGCGGCTACTGTCCGTCCAATGGCAAGACCCGATCCATTCAATGTATGAACGTGTTCCGGTTTGCCTTTCGCCTCACGACGGAATCGGATATTGGCCCGTCTAGCCTGGAATGCCTCAAAGTTACTGCATGATGAGATTTCCCGGTAGGTTCCATAGCTTGGAATCCATACTTCAAGGTCATATTTTTTAGCGGCAGTAAATCCAAGGTCACCCGTACACATACTCAGGACTCGGTAAGGCAATCCAAGTAATTGAAGAACTTTCTCGGCATGACCTGTAAGCTTTTCTAATTCTGCGTATGAATCTTCCGGCTTCACGAATTTAACTAATTCCACTTTGTTGAATTGATGCTGGCGAATTAACCCGCGTGTATCCCGGCCTGCAGAACCTGCTTCTGAACGGAAAGATGCACTATATGCCGCATAGCTGATTGGCAGATCATCGGCACTCAAGATTTCATCACGATGGAAGTTGGTAACCGGTACTTCCGCAGTAGGAATCAAGAAATAATCCTCGCTTTCAATTCTGAATGCGTCTTCCTCGAACTTAGGCAGCTGTCCTGTACCTGTCATGCTTGCACGATTGACCATATAAGGAGGCAGCATTTCCTCATATCCATGTTCTTCGACATGTAAATCCAGCATAAAGCTAATCAATGCACGTTCCAAACGGGCACCAAGACCTCTATAAAAGACAAAACGACTACCCGTCACTTTCGCAGCTCTTTCGAAGTCCAGTATTCCTAGATCACCAGCCACATCCCAATGGGGCTTAGGTTCGAATGTGAATTCCGGCAATTCACCCCATTTGCGAATTTCCACGTTATCGTCTTCCGTTTCTCCTACTGGAACACTTTCATGTGGAATATTCGGTATAGAAAGGAGCAACTTCTCTAATTTTGCTTCTACTTCACGTAGTTCTTCGTCATACCCCTTTATTTGATCGCCAACCTGACGCATCTCCGTAATCAGTTGGTCTGCATCTTTCTTCTCCCGTTTTAAAACGGCTACCTGTTGAGATACTTCATTTCGTTTACTTTTTAACTTTTCTGTATCCGCAATTAAAGACCGGCGTTTAACGTCCAGTTCCTCGAATTTACCCAAATCGGTCAAATCTTCTCCCCTGAATTGCAAAACATTCTTTAACTCTTCAAAGTTATTTCTTACGTATTTCAAGTCCAACATTACATTTCCTCCTTATTTACTGATGATTTTACTCGAGAACGCAAAAAACTCCCGTCCCCTGAAGAAGGGACGAGAGTTAACCCGCGTTGCCACCCTAGTTAAAGGTGTACGAAAAAACACCTTCCACTTATCACGATAACGGCTTTTAGCCGAAAGTAATTACTAACCTAGTAAAGGCGTTCCATACTTTACTCCAGGAGGGATTCATAAGACTCTCACACCGATTTGCACCAGCCACCGGCTCTCTTAAGAAAGAAGCACTTATTACTTTTTCCTGTCATGGTTTTCTCGAAATCAAATTGTTTTCCATAATGTACTATAATTTTACACATTACGCAACCATTTTATACACGAAAATTAAAACCAGCCTTTAACCGTAGAGGCTACACTGCTCCATACATCACCGAAGAATCCACCGATTGCGCGCATTGATAATACGAACCAGTTAGCTTTATCAACAGTTTCAGCAGCCACTAAATCGACTTTCGCTGTATCACTGTTAATAAATCCATAATCTTCACCCTGCTTAGGAGTTACAGCGATATAACCCAGCTTCTCCCCTTTTTTGATTGGGGCTGTTAACTTACCATCTTTATTCAACTTGCTTTTATCAACTACAACTTTAGTATTATATTGATCTTTTTCGCCGTTTTCGACTAGCATTTCAATCGCTTTCTTAGATTGAACTTTAATGCTGTCTTCCTTCCCTTTCACGACAGCCAGGCTCTTGCTACCTTTTACTTCGTAATTAGCAGGAAGGACTTTTTCTTTTTTAAATGTACTGTATGCATAATTCATCAGCTTAGTGCTATCGGCAAAACGTTCGTTTTTAGTAGTGGATTTCATCACTACCGTTATATAACGCTGCCCATCTCGGATGACTGTGCCCGTATGAGCGTAACCAGCGTAGTCTGTAGAACCTGTTTTAAGTCCATCTACACCCTCATATTCAAAAATTAGACCAGGTAACATCCAGTTGAAATTAGAATACTCTTTTCCATCTCGGAACTTCAGCTTAGAAATACTGGCATAATCTAATACTTCCGGATAGTCGTTAATTAGACGATAAGCAAGAAGTGCCGTATCCTTAGCCGTCATGACGTTCTCTTCATCAGCCTTACCAGTAGGGTATTCCCCTAAAAGATCCGAGTTATTTAAACCACTCGCGTTAACGAATTTATAATGCTTCAGTCCTAACTTACCAGCTTTTTCATTCATCAATTTCACGAAATTCTTTTCACTGCCAGAAATTAGCTGCGCAAGAGCTACTGTTGCAGCATTTCCTGAATAGACAGCCATAGCTTGGTATAGTTCCTTAACTGTATAATCTTCCCCTTCAGTTAAGCCAATATTCGACAAGTTCGGTGCCTTTGAAAGATCGTGAACATACTTATTTATTTTAACCTTTTGATCCCAAGTGATTTTCCCATTTTTAATCGCTTCCATGATGATATACTCTGTCATCATTTTTGACATAGAAGCAATGCCTAAAACTTTATCGGCATTCTTTTCATAGACGATTTGCCCTGTTACTCCATCAATGATGATGGCAGCCTCTGCCTTTAAGCCTAAATCAGTTTCAGCTTGAGCCTTCTGTGGTTGATAGGCAAATTGTGACATAACAAGAACAAAGACAAAAGTGAAAACGAGAGTAATCTTGCTGATTTTTTTCAATTTCCAATACCTCCAACTATTAAGCTTATCTCTATAGAATACAAAGAATTCTATGTAATCCCCTTGACACTTTGTCTAGTTTATCACAGAAAAAATAAAAAAAATAGACAGAGTAATCGAAGACCCTGTCTATTTTTACAATAAATTTTTATGACAATCATATGTTAATTTGATTACATAGAGTAATTGGGAGCTTCTTTGGTAATTTGTACATCATGTGGATGACTTTCTCTTAATCCAGCACCCGTCATCTTAACAAACTGAGCATTATCTCTCAACTCTTCTAATGAACCAGTTCCGCAATAACCCATACCGGACCGGATTCCACCAATTAACTGATAGATGGTTTCTGATAGTGGCCCTTTATAAGGAAGTCTGCCTTCAATTCCTTCTGGCACGAATTTCTTATTATCTTCTTGGAAATACCGATCTTTAGAACCCTTTTCCATAGCAGCAACGGAACCCATTCCCCGATATACTTTGAAACGGCGTCCTTGGAAAATTTCCGTTTCTCCAGGGCTCTCAGTTGTTCCGGCTAACATGCTACCTAGCATAACGGCATGACCACCTGCAGCAAGTGCCTTGACGATATCGCCCGAGTATTTAATTCCTCCATCTGCGATAATCGTTTTACCATGCTTTCTTGCTTCTGTAGCACAATCGTAAACAGCGGTGATTTGTGGGACACCCACACCGGCAACCACCCGAGTAGTACAAATTGAACCTGGTCCGATTCCCACTTTAACAACATCGGCTCCTGCCTCGATTAAAGCTTTCGTTCCTTCGGCAGTTGCAACGTTTCCTGCGATGATTGTTAAATTAGGATAAGCCTCACGGATATCTTTTACTACGTTAAGGACCCCAGCAGAGTGACCATGTGCCGTATCTAGTACAATAGCATCTACTTGAGACTTCACTAGCATTTCTACACGTTTCATTGTGTCTTTGGTTACTCCCACCGCTGCACCTGCAAGTAGTCTACCTTGCTTATCTTTAGCGGAATTAGGAAACTCGATGACTTTTTCAATATCTTTAATTGTAATAAGGCCCTTTAATACGCCTTGATCATTTACAAGAGGTAGTTTTTCAATTTTATACTTTTGAAGAATCTTTTCAGCTTGTTCCAAGTTTGTTCCAACCGGGGCCGTCACAAGATTCTCCACAGTCATTACACTGGAAATTTTCAAGGAGAAATCGGAAATAAATCGCAAGTCACGGTTTGTAATGATACCAACGAGCTTTTGTTCCTCTTCATTATTAACGACAGGAACACCTGAGATCCGGTATTTACCCATTAAATGCTCTGCGTCAAACACTTGATGATCGGGCGTCAAGAAAAATGGATCCGTAATGACACCACTTTCTGACCGTTTTACTTTATCAACCAGTTCAGCTTGAGCCTCAATCGACATATTTTTATGAATGATACCTAATCCACCTTGACGGGCCATCGCAATTGCCATTTCAGCTTCTGTTACGGTATCCATTCCTGCACTGATGATAGGAAGGTTAAGCCTTAAATTTTCTGCTAGATTGACCTGAAGATTAACATCTTTCGGTAAAACCTCTGATTTTGCCGGTATTAATAGGACATCATCAAAAGTTAAACCCTCTTTTGCAAATTTATTTTCCCACATTTTTTTCCCCTCCTACTTAAAAATATTATTTGTAGGTTATCAATTGGTTATACTACTGTCAAGATAAGAATGAAATGTTTGATTATTCTATTAATTAAAAGGAGTACTCATTATGCCTGAAAACAATGATAATTTCGATAAATTTACCCCCTTTTTTTCGGCTACTTCTTCTCAACTTTTTTTACAAAAACGTTATACGCAAGGAAAAATAGAAGATGCCGAAAAAAAAAGTTATGAAAACTGTTACCCATTCATTTACTATATTGAGCACTCTAAAATCTACTATAACCAATCAGCCAAAGCACCTCTTTGCATACAACCAATCTTATCCTTTTATGGGTTTACCCATTTATTAAAAGCCTGCCTCCTTACCGTTAATCCTAACTATCCGGAGTCTACCTCTTTACTTGCCCATGGAGTCACGACAAGGAAAAGAAAAAAACAGCAATATGATTTTTTAAAGGATGAAGTAAAAACA
The DNA here is from genome assembly GCF_050278025.1 of Peribacillus sp. NPDC097197. Taxonomy (NCBI): domain Bacteria; kingdom Bacillati; phylum Bacillota; class Bacilli; order Caryophanales; family Bacillaceae; genus Peribacillus; species Peribacillus sp. NPDC097197. The sequence continues at coordinate 12,365 of NZ_JBNNST010000031.1, forward strand.
CAGAAGAATGGACTTTTCACTTCGGTTGCCGAAAACTTATTCCATATTAAACATTTGGAAGGGGAGAAGTTTTCGATGGAATCCTTATTGGCAGAAATTCCTGAATTGCAATCGATTGCGTGGACCCATTCCAAAACAAATTTCATCACGCCCGTTTATATCCATGATGGTTTTGAACTACCTTCTTCTATACTCGATAGCTACCAAATGACGGCCGACCGTTTCTTCGAATTCATGAAGGGTAAAACGAAAGAAGTAACTGACTTGAAAGAGATGAAGGGGAAGCTATCATTAAAAGTAGATGGGCCACTCGATATGAATGGGCCATCTCCTATGCGATTCAATATGGAGGCTGAACTTTTTATGCTATCACTCAATAAGAATTCATCGGCTTTTTCACTACCTGAACTCCTGATTCATTATTTAATCTCATACAACCTTAGTATAATAGCTCGTTATGAAACAGAATGGTGGGCAGAACTCCTGAAAACGATGCCGAATGATGATTACCCCTCTATTGTACAGTTCCTTAAAATAAGCCAAGCCAAGATACCTTTGTTAGTCTTCGAATGGCTTAAACCTGGAAGTCTTGGTCGGTGAAATTCCTGAAAGATCATAAGTCACTAGGGGCATACACCCCTTTTTTGCACACAAAAAAAGGCCAAGCCTAATGGCTGACCTTTGAAATGGCTTGGCGGCGTCCTACTCTCACAGGGGGAAACCCCCAACTACCATCGGCG
>NZ_JBNNST010000032.1:0-3017 GCF_050278025.1 Peribacillus sp. NPDC097197
AAAGCGTTGGTTAAGTCCTCGATCTATTAGTATCAGTCAGCTCCACATGTCGCCACGCTTCCACCTCTGACCTATCAACCTGATCATCTTTCAGGGATCTTACTAGCTTGCGCCATGGGAAATCTCATCTTGAGGGGGGCTTCATGCTTAGATGCTTTCAGCACTTATCCCTTCCGCACGTAGCTACCCAGCTATGCCTTTGGCAAGACAACTGGTACACCAGCGGTGCGTCCATCCCGGTCCTCTCGTACTAAGGACAGCTCCTCTCAAATTTCCTGCGCCCGCGACGGATAGGGACCGAACTGTCTCACGACGTTCTGAACCCAGCTCGCGTACCGCTTTAATGGGCGAACAGCCCAACCCTTGGGACCGACTACAGCCCCAGGATGCGATGAGCCGACATCGAGGTGCCAAACCTCCCCGTCGATGTGGACTCTTGGGGGAGATAAGCCTGTTATCCCCGGGGTAGCTTTTATCCGTTGAGCGATGGCCCTTCCATGCGGAACCACCGGATCACTAAGCCCGACTTTCGTCCCTGCTCGACTTGTAGGTCTCGCAGTCAAGCTCCCTTGTGCCTTTACACTCTGCGAATGATTTCCAACCATTCTGAGGGAACCTTTGGGCGCCTCCGTTACTCTTTAGGAGGCGACCGCCCCAGTCAAACTGCCCACCTGACACTGTCTCCCACCCCGATAAGGGGCGCGGGTTAGAATTTCAATACAGCCAGGGTAGTATCCCACCAACGCCTCCACCGAAGCTAGCGCTCCGGCTTCTCAGGCTCCTACCTATCCTGTACAAGCTGTAACAAAATTCAATATCAGGCTGCAGTAAAGCTCCACGGGGTCTTTCCGTCCTGTCGCGGGTAACCTGCATCTTCACAGGTACTATAATTTCACCGAGTCTCTCGTTGAGACAGTGCCCAGATCGTTACACCTTTCGTGCGGGTCGGAACTTACCCGACAAGGAATTTCGCTACCTTAGGACCGTTATAGTTACGGCCGCCGTTTACTGGGGCTTCGGTTCAAAGCTTCGCTTGCGCTAACCTCTCCCCTTAACCTTCCAGCACCGGGCAGGTGTCAGCCCCTATACTTCGCCTTGCGGCTTCGCAGAGACCTGTGTTTTTGCTAAACAGTCGCCTGGGCCTATTCACTGCGGCTTTTCTGGGCTATTCACCCTAAAAAGCACCCCTTCTCCCGAAGTTACGGGGTCATTTTGCCGAGTTCCTTAACGAGAGTTCTCTCGCACACCTTAGGATTCTCTCCTCGCCTACCTGTGTCGGTTTGCGGTACGGGCACCTTACATCTCACTAGAGGCTTTTCTTGGCAGTGTGGAATCAGGAACTTCGGTACTATATTTCCCTCGCCATCACAGCTCCGCCTTAATGGAAACGGGATTTGCCTCGTTTCCGGCCTAACTGCTTGGACGCGCATATCCAACAGCGCGCTTACCCTATCCTTCTGCGTCCCCCCATCGTTCAAACGATGTATAGGTGGTACAGGAATATCAACCTGTTGTCCATCGCCTACGCCTTTCGGCCTCGGCTTAGGTCCCGACTAACCCTGAGCGGACGAGCCTTCCTCAGGAAACCTTAGGCATTCGGTGGAAGGGATTCTCACCCTTCTTTCGCTACTCATACCGGCATTCTCACTTCTAAGCGCTCCACCAGTCCTTACGGTCTGACTTCAACGCCCTTAGAACGCTCTCCTACCATCGACACCATACGGTGTCAATCCACAGCTTCGGTGATACGTTTAGCCCCGGTACATTTTCGGCGCGGAGTCACTCGACCAGTGAGCTATTACGCACTCTTTAAATGGTGGCTGCTTCTGAGCCAACATCCTGGTTGTCTAAGCAACTCCACATCCTTTTCCACTTAACGTATACTTTGGGACCTTAGCTGGTGGTCTGGGCTGTTTCCCTTTCGACTACGGATCTTATCACTCGCAGTCTGACTCCCAAGAATAAGTATTTGGCATTCGGAGTTTGACTGAATTCGGTAACCCGTTGGGGGCCCCTAGTCCAATCAGTGCTCTACCTCCAATACTCTCATCTTGAGGCTAGCCCTAAAGCTATTTCGGAGAGAACCAGCTATCTCCAGGTTCGATTGGAATTTCTCCGCTACCCACACCTCATCCCCGCACTTTTCAACGTGCGTGGGTTCGGGCCTCCATTCAGTGTTACCTGAACTTCACCCTGGACATGGGTAGATCACCTGGTTTCGGGTCTACGACCTCATACTCATTCGCCCTATTCAGACTCGCTTTCGCTGCGGCTCCGTCTTATCAACTTAACCTCGCATGAAATCGTAACTCGCCGGTTCATTCTACAAAAGGCACGCCATTACCCATTAACGGGCTTTGACTACTTGTAGGCACACGGTTTCAGGATCTATTTCACTCCCCTTCCGGGGTGCTTTTCACCTTTCCCTCACGGTACTGGTTCACTATCGGTCACTAGGTAGTATTTAGCCTTGGGAGATGGTCCTCCCTGCTTCCGACGGGATTTCTCGTGTCCCGCCGTACTCAGGATCCACTCAGGAGGGAACGAAGTTTCAACTACAGGGTTTTTACCTTCTTTGACGGACCTTTCCAGGTCACTTCATTTACCCCGTTCCTTTGTAACTCCATATTGAGTGTCCTACAACCCCAAGAGGCAAGCCTCTTGGTTTGGGCTACATTCCGTTTCGCTCGCCGCTACTCAGGAAATCGCTATTGCTTTCTCTTCCTCCGGGTACTTAGATGTTTCAGTTCCCCGGGTCTGCCTTCAATACCCTATGTATTCAGGTAGAGATACTGTTCCATTACGAACAGTGGGTTTCCCCATTCGGAAATCTCCGGATCAAAGCTTACTTACAGCTCCCCGAAGCATATCGGTGTTAGTCCCGTCCTTCATCGGCTCCTAGTGCCAAGGCATCCACCGTGCGCCCTTTCTAACTTAACCGTTAAAAAGATCTTACTGATGCTTTGAAAAAAATTAATTGCCTTCTATCTATTATCTAGTTTTCAAGGAACAATGTA
>NZ_JBNNST010000033.1:0-2339 GCF_050278025.1 Peribacillus sp. NPDC097197
ACTTATTTTTAATCGCTGTGTTTTTCAGCGACCATTTCATCTTATCATTTTCTTTATAAGAAGTCAATAGTTTTTATTGTGTCATTTCTTCTAGCGATTCAGCTATAAGCAATGAAGTTTTGCATTTGTTTTCTTAATGCTTATTTATATTAATCCTTTTCAGTTTCAAAGTCAACACATTTAAGTGAAATACCTTATTATAATTTATTAGGATAATAATGTTCCTCCTCCATTGGATAACAAGTACCACTGACAGTACTCTTTAAGGGAAGGATTATCCCTCCACTCTTCATTTATACACAATAAGCTTTCAATGTTAATCAAGGACAATTATTACTTTCTACCATAAAGGGATAGCCTTTTAAATAAGGAGCAAATAATTTCTATATAGAGCCTTAGTCAGATATTACACACCACTCTTGTTACTCTTGCAGATATCATTCTAATATCACAATTATGAAACAAGTAAGCTGACATGAGTCTATATTAATATTAAAGGTCCATATCTAAGGTTAATGGAGAATCCCCTTATTGAACTTATGCTAGAGAGCTGCACCAGGGGCGTAAATGAAACGAGTTCTCCTAATGTGAATGCTTAATATCCTTACACTCTGATTATACAGCTTAACTTATTAAGCGAATTTAAGTTACTTCTAACTCAAATATAACTCTTAAAACAGTCAGAGGGCATTACCCATTTACATGATACGGTGAAATTAATAACAAACGGTTCGTATTATGTTATAGGCTGTGTTAAAGATAAGGGTTGATTTTCGTAAGGGAATATTGTTTGTGAAATGTTACGCTTAAACTAACGAGGCAGTTTAGTTGAAGAAGGAGGACTTTTTATTAACTTAAAGAATAATAATTATTTTAGATCTATTAAGGGGGATTGTATATGCAATTAACAGACCCTACAACTTTTACAGAATGGGTGCAGCCACATTCGATAGAATGGTATAAACAACTTAGTGACATTCAGGGTAAATACATATATTCTTGGAATTCTACACTTACAGAGCCTAACGGAGAATCAATATTTGATAAAGAAGTAACTAAAACCACAGTTGTAAGGAAAGTATTGGATATTGGATGTGGACACGGCGAGCTAACAAATGAATGTGGCTCGGTAGCAAAAGAAATAATAGGGTTTGATGTAACAGCTTACAAGTTAGGCTAAAAGATAAAAAACCAAATGTATCTTTTGTTTTAGGAAATATAAAAAATGGATTGCCTTTTGAAATGGATGAATTTGATTGTGCATACATAAGGAAAGGTCCTACATCCGCATATCCATACCTTAAGAAAGTTATAAAAAGTGGTGGCAAAATAATTGGTCTCCATCCTGGAGATGAGACAAATAAAGAATTACCCCTTTTATTTCCTAACCTCTTTGATTCTTCAATAGGAACTCCAATCTTAAATCTCATTAATCATAGAATTGATATTAGTAAGTTCTCTCACTCTAAGATTGAAGCAATAAATAGTACAGAGTATATTCACTCCCCATTGGATGTTTTAAAATTACGTTGTTTCGGTCAACACCCTTCCATTTATGAAACTTTAAAAGAAAAAAACTTGTATGAAGTATCTAAGATTTTCGAGCAAAATGCCACAAAAGATGGCTTACCTATAACATTTTCTTGTTATATAGTTCGAGCAACTGTTTAATATTTTCTTTTCTGCTTCTTATAGAACTAGCAGGGGCTTTAAAGTTATAAGTCCTGGAGTTGATCTTTTTTTAGAAAATCTAAAAGGAGCTGATCTAATAGCCAGTTTTATTGACTATTACGCGCAGCTCCTCTCAATTCATTATTTTAATCTTAAATTCCAATCAGGAAGATTTTGAGTTAGGTCTTTGAAATCTATAATTAATATCATGTTGAATAGAGCGTTATAAATTACTGTTTATATGCTCATTACTTTCATTATTGAGTCTACCTTCATTAATAAAAAATAACCCGCAGTATAAGGGGTACAGATAATATTTAATTTGTTACGTAATATAGACCATCGTTTATAAAAAACACAGCACTTTAAATATGAGAATAAGGTTTTTTTAATATATGAGTGTGTAGAAAGGGATAAAACTTTGGAAGTCCCCTCTACCTTATAACGTAATTTGTAAAACTATTGCTAAAATAAGATATGAATTTAATTTTTTATTTATAGGTAAAGCTCTTTCCCTCTACAAAAGTAACCCATGTTCCATTTTTATTGAGAACACAAAAAAGGCCAGCCTAGTGGCTGACCTTGAAATGGCTTGGCGGCGTCCTACTCTCACAGGGGGAAACCCCCAACTACCATCGGCGCTGAAGAGCTTAACTGCCGTGTTCGGA
>NZ_JBNNST010000034.1:0-1608 GCF_050278025.1 Peribacillus sp. NPDC097197
TAGTGTGTGCTCACTCAAAATTTACGTTGGCGCTTTGTTTTGTTCAGTTTTCAAAGAGCAATTTATCTCGTTGTTCGTTAGAACAACTTGTTAATCCATCATAACACACTATCAATTAGTTGTCAACTTCTACGAAGTTTTTAACTTATTTTTTAGTCACTGTGTTAGCAGCAACTAATTCATCTTATCACTTTCATTATAAGAAGTCAATAGTTTTTACTGTTTATTTCTTCAAGCAATCTGCCAGAAGTTGATGAAATTTTTGTTTGACTGACTTGGTGCTTATTTATATTAATCCTTTTTGTCATCAAAGTCAATGTATTTTCGTTTTTTTCTTTTATGACCATATCCGTTAATTAATATCCACAATTGCACAGCATGAGTTGGATCCTATCATTACTCTTCTCATTATAAAATTAATGATACAAATTAAAGCATGGACTATTAATTATCGACCATTCCTTCTATTATTAGGAATGAGGGTAAATCAATTGATCAGTTTTCCAAATATTTAAATAATATTTTTACATTTCTACCAACATGTACTATAATGAAATTATTTTTAAAAATCGAAAACTACTTTAAATCATTGTAATCTAGCGGGGAGAGGAATTCATAAGTGGTTAATAAAGATACATCTTTGAGGTTGCAAAGTATCGTTTTTATTGGTTTTATGGGAGTAGGTAAAACTACAATAGGCCAAAAAGTCGCTAAAAAACTATATAGGGACTTTATTGATATAGACCAAGAAATCGAAAAAGAATTTAATATGCCCACGACTGAAATATTCAAGAAGTTCGGGGAAAAGACTTTTCGTGAAAAAGAAAAGGAAGTAATTGAACGGTTCAGCCAGCAAAAATTAAAAATACTATCTTTAGGAGGCGGGGCCTTTTTACAAGAGGATATAAGAGATATATGCCTCTCCAATTGCATAGTATTTTACCTTGATTTATCTTGGGACTATTGGAAAGAAAGAATTAGCTTACTTATTGATAGTAGACCGGTCTTGCAAAGTAAAAGCCTAGAAGAAATTGAAGACCTTTTTAAAACCAGACAAGAAGTTTATTCCTATCATCATTCAAAAGTGAACACAAATAACTTGGATGTTGATGAAGTAGCAGATTTCATAGTAGATTCTTTAAAAGTTGCTTGGGAGATTCACGAACCACTTTAATACTTAAAAAGATGATTGGCTCAGTCTAGCCAATCATCTTTTTTATTGTTGAATAAAAATGATTCACAAATGAGATCACAGCTTTTCACGATGTTAGGAAAGAAGAGACCATTTTAAATGGATGATGGTTTAGGAGCCATTTCTGAATGCTAACTCTCCAGGAAAAATCAACGGATATCCCACCGCATTCCCATACCATTTATAAAAACGAGCCAATAAGTTATTAGAAAATATATAAAGAAAATGAATTAGCCATGTATTCTCCGCGATTTCGAGACCTTACGGTCTTCTTCTACTGTCTGGCTGAGAAGGTAAAAGGATTTACTAAAAACAAAAAATGGCCAGCCTAGTGGCTGACCTTGAAATGGCTTGGCGGCGTCCTACTCTCACAGGGGGAAACCCCCAACTACCATCGGCGCTGAAGAGCTTAACTG
>NZ_JBNNST010000035.1:0-1266 GCF_050278025.1 Peribacillus sp. NPDC097197
CTACAGTCTTTTTTATTTTAAAATAAAAGTATTAAAACTTGAGGTGATAAAGATGCTTTCGAAACATGATTCTATTCAGCGAGATCAACTTGAAATGATTACTTTGGATCAATTGGTGCCAGCGAACCATTTGGTTCGTAAAATTGAGGCGGCCATTGATTTCTCTTTCATTTATGATTTAGTGAAAGATATGTATTCTGAGATAGGTCGCCCAAGTATCGATCCAGTTATTTTGGTTAAACTTGCATTCATTCAATATACCTTCGGTATTCGTTCCATGCGTAAAACAATTGAAGAAGTTGAAACAAATATGGCTTACCGTTGGTTCTTAGGTTACGGTTTCCACGATAAAGTACCTCATTTCTCAACCTTCGGAAAAAATTATGAGCGACGCTTTAAAGATAGTGACCTCTTTGAACAGATTTTCTATCGCATTTTAATCACAGCTGCCCAAAGAAAGTTAATAAGTGCAGAGCATGTATTCGTTGATTCCACTCATGTAAAAGCTAGTGCAAATAAACGAAAATTTGCAAAGAAAGTCGTCCGCAAGGAAACACGAGCATATCAAGAACGCCTTCAAGAAGAAATAAATCAGGATCGTGAAGATCATGGAAAGAAACCTTTTCCACCAGATAAATTTGATAAGGAAGAAACCAAAGAAATCAAAGAAAGTACAACAGATCCTGAGAGTGGTTACTATGTGAAAGATGAACGGACAAAACAGTTTGCCTATTCATTTCACACGGCTGCAGACCGAAATGGTTTTGTATTAGGGACAATTGTAACACCTGGAAATACGCATGATAGCCATATGTTAGAGCCACTGGTAGAACAAGTGATTGAGAAAGTTGGAAAACCTGAAGCTGTTGCCGCAGATGCAGCTTATAAAACGCCAGCCATTACAAGCTATCTTTTTGGCAAAGAAATCACGCCGGCATTACCCTATACACGACCACGCACAAAAGAAGGATTCTTCCGCAAACATGAGTATGTTTATGATGAACATTTTGACTGTTACCTTTGCCCATCGGGCGAGGTTTTAAAGTACTCAACAACAAATAAAGAGGGATATCGCGAGTATAAATCTCCCAAACACATTTGTAAGACATGTTCATTTTTATCACAGTGTACAGAAAGCAAAGACCACCAAAAAGTGGTGACGCGCCATATTTGGCAAGAAAATATGGAAGAAGCAGATCACCTGCGTCATCATCAAGATGTAAAACCTATCTATGCGAAACGCAAGGAAACGATTGAGCGTGTATT